>JAJBVR010000190.1 GCA_020859725.1 Clostridiales bacterium
CCCTTTACATTTTCCTGAACAATATTATTAAGCTCATCATAAGTATGGAAAACACGCTTAAAAATAGGATGAACAAAACGAATTATCAAATAAAGGCAAATTCCCAAAAGCGGAATAACCGCAAGAAAAACAACAGCTATTTTCGCCGAAATGCTGAATGAAACAGACATAGCGAATATAATCATTATAGGGCTTCTTACCGCCACACGAATAATCATCTGATAAGCGTTTTGAACATTGGTAACATCCGTTGTAAGGCGGGTTACTATTGATGATGAAGAAAACTTATCAATATTTGAAAAAGAAAAGGTTTGCACATTATCATACATATCTTTTCTTAAATTCGCGGCAAACCCCGCGGCGGCTTTCGCGCCGAATTTAGCGTCAAAAAAGCCTGTAACAAGCTGCATAACGGCAAATACTATAAGCATTATTCCGTATCTGCCAACCATATTTACATTTCCCTCATCTATTCCGTAATCAATTAAATCAGACATATAAATCGGAATAACTATCTCAAAAACAACTTCAATCACGGCAAAGAAAATTGTTGCCAAAGATGTTTTTTATATTCCCTTAAACTTTTTAACAGTGTTTTTATCATATTCATTCCTCCTTAGTTCTTAAAATGCTTCACATTGCCGCAAATACTATTTCTTTAAATTTTCATAAATTCTGTAAAGCAAGTTTCTTAAATTTGATATGTCATCGGCTGAAAATCCGTCAGTAAGCTTATTTTCTGTTTCTTTTATATGCCGAAACAAAAGATTTTCAATTTCATAAGCCTTATCTGTGGCGCAAACAATTTTATTTCGCCTGTCATATTTATCCACAAAGCAATCAACAAGGCCTGTTTTTTGAAGCCTTGAAACAATCCCCACGGTTGTTGGGTGGGAAACCGCCAAATGATGCTCAATTTCTTTTTGCGTTACTTTGCCTCCTTTTTTACATATAAACTCCATAACCCGAGCCTGCCCGTGTGTAATATCAAATTGTTTAAACACATTATCGGCAGAGGATTTCAGCTTATCGTTAATCAGCTTTAAAAGCCCGCCTATATCAAATTCATCTAAATCATTATCCGTTTCAACCGCCTCCCAATATGTAGCACGCTACGTATTATAAAGCACAAACAAATAAATGTCAAGCAGAATTTCAAAAAAATTCGCCTGCGTTTTATATGCAGACGAATCTTATTAAACAATTAATAACTATACAAATTTACACTCTGGCAACCATTTCGCCGTATTTCTCTTTGCTTTCTTTAATGAACTTTTCCACCTGCAAAGCGGACGGCATTGCGTCCGAACAGCTGTGCGCCGATATGAGTATGGAAGCTGAAGCCGAACCGAATTCAAGGCAGTCAATAATTTCCTTACCCTGAAGCAGGCTGTAAAGAAAAGATGAACCATAGCCGTCTCCGCCGCCGAAACCTTTAAGCTTAACTGCGGGGAAAGGTTTAATAGTATAAAATTTTCCGTCATTTGTATAGGCGGTTGAACCGTCCTTACCGTGCTTAATAACGCATATAGCGGCCCCGAATGACTGCCAGTATTCGGCAGATTCAGTATCGGAATTTTTTTTGCCTATAATACCCTCCGTAAGGTCAAATTCTTCTCTTGAACCCATTATTATATCTGAATTTTGGGCAACGAGGCTGTAATAAACAGCGATTTCATCCTTTGATTTCCAGGTATATTCCCTGTAATCAATATCAAATACAATTCTCACATTATTTTTTTTGGCAAGAAGCATTGCTTTAAGGCAGGCCTCACGGCTTGGACTTTTTGCAAGCGCCGTTCCACTTATAACTATTGCCTTGGCAGAAACTATATAATCTTCCTTTACATCTTCGGGAGATAAACAAAAATCAGCAACGTTATCTCTATACATAAGAATAGAGGATTTTTCTTTTGAAAGGATTTCGGTAAAAGTAAGCCCGATACATTCACCGTTTTTAGCGCGGGTTACGCATGATGTGTCTATACCCTCTTTTTCAAAATAATCAACAACAAAATCACCGAATTGATCTGCCGAAACACATCCGATAAAGCCCACTTTGCATCCGAGCCTCGCAAGCCCGATTGCAATATTGGCGGGAGAACCGCCAACATATTTATTAAAATTGGACGACTTTGAAAGCGGCATATACATATCAGTGGGATTAAAATCTATTGCTATTCTTCCGATAGGTATAAAATCAATCGGTTTGGACATATCAAATTCAACATAATTCATAATTTTTACTCCTTAAGCTTTATTATCAGAGCCGAAAATAAGTATGTGGCGCTTTGCGTTCCTATACGCGCCCTCAACTTCAGCGGCCTGCAAATCATAATATCCGTTAATCGCATTTTCATTATAACAGCGGCGAACGGTGTTTTCAACGGAATCAAATGTAGCGGTTGCTATATTGATTTTTTTAACGCCCGTTTTAGAGCATTTAATAAAATCTTCATCACTTATTCCGGTGCCGCCGTGAAGAACAAGAGGAACACTTACAAGTTTACTGCACTGCTCCAGAATATCAAATCTCAGCTTTGGCGCCGATTTATAATTTCCGTGAGCATTTCCTATTGCCACCGCAATAGCATCCGCTCCCGTTTCGGATTCAAACAAAAGCGCGTCATCCGGATTAGTACAGTTAGCTGCAATATTTTCGCTTCCGTCCTCAGAGCCGCCCACGCATCCTATTTCACCTTCAACAGCGGCGCCGTATTCGCATGCCATTGCAACCACTTCTTTTGTTTGAGCTATATTCTCATCAAGCGGAAGGTGACTGCCGTCAAACATAACGGAAGTAAACCCAATATCAAGCGCCTGTGAAATTTTTTTCATTGTTTTGCCGTGGTCAAAATGAACCGCCGCAGGTATTCCTGCATTTTCAGCGGCCGCAACCATAAGAGGCCCGATAATCTCAAGCGGTGATTGCCTAAGCCTTACCTCAGCAATCTGAAGAATAACCGGAGAATTCAGTTCTTCGGCAGCTTTCAGAATGCCAAGCACCATTTCCATATTTGCAACGGAAAAAGAACCAACGGCATAATTTCCTGATTTTGCATCGGTCAACAAATTTCGCATATTAACAAGCATAAATTTAACCCCTTACAACCCGCACCATTAATATTTATAAATACAAAATATAAAATTTATAACAGGTAAATAATATAAAGGCGAGTCGGTCTGTAAGCCGAGTTCTGTTTAAGGCAATTATCTATCTTGGCGCACCATTGCTGATACGCTCCAGCCACATTTCGGGATTGTGTGCCGAGCAGGCAGCTTCCCATTCTGTGTTGCAGCGGATAGGGTTTACATGGCAGCAAATGTCTCCATCTGCTCGGTGAGCTCTTACCTCGCCTTTCCATCCTTACCGAAAACGGCGGTTTATTTCTGTTGCACTTTCCCTAGGGTCACCCCCGGCGGCCGTTAGCCGTTATCCTGCTCTGTGCTGCTCGGACTTTCCTCACGCTTTTATCAAGCGCGCAACTGCCCAACCAACTCGCCAGAGTTATATTGTAAAATATAAATTAAAAAGTGTCAATAATTTTATTAATAAGGTTGAAAATGATTTTTAAATATTGTAATATCTTAAATGCGAGGTGAGAATATGCAAAATAAAAATTCTTTCAGCGAAAACGATGAAAGAGACAGATCTGTTCCTCCGGAGGAAGATTATTACAAAAATTTCAGGCAGGAGCTTGATCTTGATTTTAACCGAAAAGAAAAATTTGAGCAAAATGATGAAAAGGGAATAAATCCGACAAAAATGGATTTTGAGGATGTTTATTCCGGAAATCCGATTAATAATCCGATGCAAAAAAATATTCGCGATTATAATTACGGCGGAAACAGCGGGCACGGAAACACAACGGGAAAATCGCATAACGGAAAATCAAAAGTAAAATCCAAAGGCTCGGCGGGGAAAAAAATCACCGCCGTTTTAGCCGTGCTGATTGCTTTGGTTCTTCTTTCGGTTATTCTTGTGGAACCCGTTTTAGCAAAAATTAATTACAGTGATAAAATTGAAAACCCGTATATTTCCGAAAGTGAGCTTTTTTCATCCTCCAAGGTTAAAAATATTTTAATAATGGGTGTGGACGCAAGATCTAATCAGGATAATGAGACAAGCCGTGCAGACACAATGATGCTTCTTTCAATAGATAAAGAGCACAAGTGCATAAAGCTTACATCTTTTTTGAGAGACACGTGGATATATATTCCGCCCGCCGATAAAAAGCAGCGTTTGAATGCCGCGTGTACTTACGGAGGCTATCAGGGAGTTGTTGACACTATTGAATACAATTTCGGAATAAAAATAGACGGATATGCCGTTGCGGATTTTGAAGCGTTTAAAACTATGGTTGACAGTATCGGCGGGGTTGAAGTTGAAGTTACTCAAAAAGAGGCCGATGAAGTAACCAATCATCCATCAAGATACGGAAATGTTACACTTGATTCCGGCACATACACACTTACAGGCGAGCAAGCGCTTGCATACTGCCGTATCAGAAAAATTGATACAGACTGGAAACGAACGGAACGCCAGAGAACAGTTATTGAAGCCATACTTAAAGGCGCAGTAAAATCAGGGCCCGTAAGTTTATACAAGATGGCAAATTCCGTTGCACAGTATGTTAAAACCGATCTTTCAAAAAGCGAATTAAAAAGCATAGTATTAAGCGCCGTAAGCTGCATATCCGGCGGATTCAAGCAGGTAAGCTGCCCGTTTGAGGACACTTGGCAATATGAGAATAAAGGCGGAGCCTCCGTAATTACTATGAATTTGGAAAAAAACAAAGAGAAGCTTAAAAGCTTTATTTATGACGAAGCTTAATCAAAACCAAATAATGAAAATATTAATAAAATTCCAAAAGGGTGTTTTATAAATTCCTCCGATGTGCAGCCGGTACAGACCTATTAGACGCGGAATATTAAAACTAACCGGCAAACTGATTTCGTTTTTCAAGCGGAGTCAGTTTTGTTTTAATTTGAACACGGCATTATTGCAATAGTTTATATACTAATCTGTAAAAAACGAGTTTAACTCTATGGATAAAAAGAAATTTTCATCGGAAAGCGAAAGCCGTTATTGTGTAAATAAGGTTTTTAAGAATTATAGATAATATTAATTCAAGTCATTAAAAAGCGATAGGATTGGCTCAGACGCTTCTGTAAGTATTGAAAAGCAATTCATAACGTCATATCATAACAGAGAATACCAGATATCAGAGTCTGTTATACGAAAAGGATTTTACAAAAAGAAATATGAGGATAATGATGCACTTAAACACTTTTGCGAATGGCTTAAAAATCAAAATATCCTAATATGAACAACTTGAAAAATTGATTAATTTACTAACTTTCTTAATGAGTATTCAAAACAATTGAAATATTATTTATAAGCTTAGAAT
>JAJBVR010000141.1 GCA_020859725.1 Clostridiales bacterium
TTCAAACCTGGTTAAATCAAAAGATGAATCTGAATCAACTGAAAAAGCCGCCGACTAATCTATAAAATCTTAATCACCTGTATATAATTAGCAGGTGATTATTTTGTTTAAGCTTTTATCGTTTGTTTTTGCTTTTTTATTTATTTTTCCGATTAATGTTTATGCGGGAAATTGCTCAGCGTCATCCGCGGTAGTTATGGATGCCGATACAAATGAAATATTATTTCAGAAAAATTCGATCGAAAAACGAAGTATCGCGTCAACAACAAAGATTATGTCATCAATAATCGCGTGCGAAAGCGGAAAAATGGATGAAACTGTTGAAATTACTTTTGAAATGGTAAATACATACGGCACGCTTCTCGGTCTGCGTGAGGGGGATAAAATTACTTTGTATGATTTGGTTGCCGGAATGCTTCTGCCGTCCGGAAATGATGCGGCAAATGCCGCTGCACTTTATTTGGGAGGAAGTTTTGAAGCCTTTGCCGAAATGATGAATGAAAAAGCCGCTCAAATAGGTATGAAAAATTCATTGTTTGTTACACCGTCCGGTCTTGATGAGGGAGAGCATCATTCAACCGCATATGATATGGCACTTTTAACTTCATATGCACTGAATAATAAATATTTTTCAGAAATATGCTCAATGAAAAAATATGAAGTCAGCATAAACGGAGAAAAGCAAACGATATACAATCATAACAGGCTTTTAAGTATGCTGGATGATTGTATAGGCGTTAAAACCGGTTTTACCGATAAAGCCGGAAGATGCCTTGTTTCCGCTGTAAACAGAAACGGCCGTAAAATGGTTTGCGTTACTCTTAACGCACCTGATGACTGGAACGACCATATAAATCTTTACAGCGAATGCGAGTCAAAATATAATGCTGTAAATCTTAAGGATATGCTTAAAATTGATGTTGTAGGCGGAAATAAAAACAGTATTACCGTTTCCTACAGCGCGGATGTATATGTTGTGGATAAAAACAAAATCACAGTTGAATTATATGCTTTTCCTTTTCTGTATTCTCCTGTAAAAGAAGGCGACGAAATAGGAAAAGCGGTAATAAAATATAAAGAAAAGGAATTAAAATCCGTGCCGATAACGGCGGATGAAAATGTGGAATATTATTATGCCGAACAAGAATGAAATAAGATTGCAAAAGTATATGGCGGAATGTGCCGTTGCCTCAAGAAGAAAAAGTGAGGAATTAATTTCTGCCGGCAAGGTAAAGGTAAACGGGCATATCGCCGCTCTGGGCGATAAAATCAATCCTAAAAAGGATATAGTAACCGTGCGTGGTAAAAGAATAAATAAAGAAACAAAAATGAGATATATAATTCTTAATAAGCCAAGGGGATATGTTACAAGCGTATCCGATGAATTCGGCAGAAAAACGGTTATGGATTTGGTAAAAGATATAAAAGAACGTGTTTATCCGGTAGGAAGGCTTGACAGAGACTCAGAAGGGCTTCTTCTTCTAACTAATGACGGTTCTTTTGCGAATACAATAGCGCATCCGGGTCATAATTTTTCAAAGGTTTACAGAGTTACGATTCATTCTTCTGTTGACGATTCAATTTTATATAGCCTTAGAAACGGTGTTAAAATAGACGGAAAAACTACTTTGCCGTGTGAAGTGAGTATAATAACAGCCGATAAAGAGCGCACTGTTCTTGAGTTTATTATCAAAGAAGGGCGAAACAGGCAAATAAGAAAAATGTGTTCTGCCTGCGGGCTTGATGTGGCAAGGCTGAAACGGACTGCCGTAGGAGCGCTTAAGCTCGGAATGCTTCCTGTAGGAAAATACAGAGAACTCACTGATAATGAGCTGAAAAAGCTTTTAAGATCCGCTTCACCGTCTGAAAAATCAGAAAATTCCAAAGAATTATTTTAAACAATAATTAACTGATAACACCAAAATCCCTTTCGCTTATTTTCTTTGTAAGCGGGAGGTTTTATTTTTAATTAATTTTATAATATATTATTAAATATGGCAAAAAATAGTTGTAATTATAATTTTAAAGTGATAAAATACAAAAGAATGGATAATTATGTTCATGCGAAATTTATTAAAATTAAGGAGGATATTCGTGTGAGTGACCTTACATTAAAAGATACGGCTGCACGCGGCAGGCTTGCTTCACTTTTTGACAATGGAATTTTTACAGAAATTGACGCGTTCGCAAAGTCAGAAAACGGCGATGTTGAAGTCGCGGCTGGATTCGGCACGGTAAACGGGGCTCCTGTTTACGCTTTCTCACAGGATGTAACTGTAAACGGCGGGGCCGTAAGCATTGCACAGTGTGCAAAAATTAAGAAGGTCTATAATTTGGCGGCTAAAACCGGCTGCCCGATTGTCGGAATTTATGATTCAAACGGTATGAAGCTTACAGAAGGATTTGAAGCGTTAAACGCATACGGTGAAATTGTTAAGGCGTCCGCTTCAGTTTCCGGCGTTGTTCCTCAAATTTCCGTTATTGCCGGGGCATGTGTGGGAACTTCTGCTCTTATAGCCAATATGGCCGATATAGTTGTTGCGGTTAAGAATGCCGATTTTTACATTACCGTCCCGTCTGAATTAACTGTTGATGAATGTGCGGAAAGCGGCACTGTTGATATTGCGGCGGATGATTTTGACAATGCGGTGGATTTCGTAAAAAAAATTATTTGCCTTTTGCCGTCAAACAATTTATCCTCGCCTCCCGTATTTGATTTTGAAGAGCCGGATACAAATGTTGAAAACGCAAAAAGCCCCTTGGAAATTGTAAATTCCGTTGCAGACTCGGGAAGCGTTTTGGAACTGAAATCAAATTACGCTGAAAACGCTGTAACAGCTTTTGCTTCAGTTGCCGGCTCAACTGTAGGATTTGTCGCGTTCGGCGGAAGCGAGCTTTGCCCATCATGCGCGTACAAAGTCGAAGCTTTTGTAAAGCTCTGTGATGCCTTTAATATTCCCGTTATAACTTTCCTTGATTCAAAAGGCTTATCAAAAGAAAACGAAAATAATATGCTTGTTGCCGCTACAAAGCTTACTGCGGCCTATACCGCGGCAACGTGCCCTAAAATCTCGGTTGTAACAGGCAGCGCCATTGGAGCCGCCTATATAGTTTTGGCGGGAAGATATTCCAACGCGGACTTGGTTTATGCTTGGGATAACACGGTTATTTCTCCTCTTGATACAAAAGCGGCGGTCGCTTTTTTGTATAATAAACGTCTTGCAGACGGTGAAAAAAGAGAAGAACTTGAAAAAGAATATATTGAAAATATGGCGTCTCCTTTTACTGCTGCGGCATGCGGAGCGATAGATGATGTTTTTGTTTCGACTGAAACAAGAGGAAAAATTATCGCCGCCCTTGATGTGCTTGTCGGAAAAAGAGAAACCACTCTGCCGAGAAAACATTCGGTTAAATAATTTTTTGGAGGATTAAAATATGAAAAGATACACAATTACTGTTAACGGAACCGCTTATGATGTTACCGTTGATGACGCTGGAAATGCCCCTGCCGCTGTTTCGGCTGCAGCTCCTGCTGCTCCGGCTGCAGCCCCTGCTGCCGAAGAAGCCAAATCGGCTGCTCCGTCTGCTTCAGGTTCGGAAGGAGCTGTTAAGGTTGACGCGCCTATGCCCGGCACAATTCTTGATATTAAAGTATCTGTAGGTGATTCTGTAAATGCCGGAGATGTTCTTTGCATACTTGAAGCAATGAAAATGGAAAATGAAATCGTTGCCCCGCAGGCAGGCGCTGTTTCTTCGGTAAATGTTTCAAAGGGAGACAGCGTTGAAGCAGGGCAGGTAATTTTAACAATGAATTAAGGGGTAATAACTTATGGCTAAAATCGGTATTACCGAAACCGTTCTCCGAGACGCTCATCAGTCTTTGATTGCCACTCGTATGAGAACGGATGAATTTTCGGGTATTTTGGAAAAAATGGATAAAATAGGGTATCATTCCATTGAATGCTGGGGCGGTGCAACCTTTGACGCCTGCCTTCGCTTTCTTGACGAGGATCCGTGGGACAGGCTGAGGCTTATCCGTAAAAAGTGCCCGAACTCAAAGCTGCAAATGCTTTTCAGAGGGCAGAATATGCTTGGCTATCGCCATTATGCGGATGACCTTGTTGATTATTTTGTTAAGAAAAGTATTGATAACGGTATTGACATTCTTCGTATTTTTGACGCCCTTAATGATGTAAGAAATCTTGAAACAGCTATAAACGCGGCAAAAAAATACGGCGGTCACGTTCAGGCGGCGATATCTTATACAACAGGCCCGGTTTTTGATATTGATTATTTTTGTAATTATGCAAGGCAGCTTGAAGATGCCGGCGCCGATTCAATTTGTATCAAGGATATGGCCGGTCTTTTAACTCCGTATTACACGTATGATTTGGTTAAGGCTCTGAAATCAACTGTAAAAATACCTATTCAGCTGCATTCACACTATACTTCCGGTCTTGCTTCAATGGTTCATCTGAAAGGTATTGAAGCAGGTGTTGATTGTATTGACACCGCTATAAGCCCGCTTGCAATGGGTACGTCCCATCCGGCAACAGAATCTATGGTTGCCGCTCTTCAGGGCACTCCGTTTGATACGGGTCTGGATTTAAAAGCGCTTTCTGAAATTAAAGATTTCTTTACGCCTTTGCGTGAAAAATATATTGCCGAAGGTCTTCTTAATCCCAAAATGCTTGGTGTGGATGCAAATACTTTGCTTTATCAGGTTCCCGGCGGAATGCTGTCAAATCTGTTGAATCAGCTTAAGCAGGCGGGTAAAGAGGATAAGCTTGATGAAGTGCTTGCAGAAGTGCCGAGAGTCAGAAAAGACAGCGGTTATCCTCCGCTTGTAACTCCTACATCTCAAATTGTAGGCACACAGTCTGTGTTTAACGTTATTTTGGGCGAACGCTATAAAATGGTAACTAAAGAGTTTAAGGATATGGTTGCCGGAAGATATGGTAAAACGCCCTGCGAGATAGATCCCGAATTCAGAAAGAAAATTGTCGGCGATGAGCCTATTATTGATTGCAGGCCGGCTGATCTTCTTAAACCCGAACTTGAAAAATTCAGAAGTGAAATATCTGAGTATTACGAACAGGAAGAAGATATTCTCTCTTATGCTCAGTTTGATCAGGTAGCGATAAAATTTTTCAAAAAAAGAAGAGATAAAAAATATGGGTTGGACGGAAAACACGATGATATTGAGAATAAAGTTCACCCTGTTTAATTCTTACAGATTGAGCCCCTTGTAAATCAAGGGGCACTTTTATGGGCTCATTTATCGTCTTTTTGTTGACAAAATTCAGTATAATGATATCATTTAATTATAAAATTGTTACAAATAATTGTATGGGGGTACATAATAAATGAAAGTTCTTATGATTGGCGGAACG
>JAJBVR010000132.1 GCA_020859725.1 Clostridiales bacterium
GTATTGAGATGTTTATATGATAGCACAGTGGTTATGATTTGTCAATATTATGGAGGAAAGTTTATGGAAAAAGAGAAAAAACCGTATTTCATTGGACTTGATATTGGTACTGATTCGGTCGGTTGGGCTGTAACTGACAAAGAATATACCGTTGAAAAATTCAGAAAAAATGCGATGTGGGGCGTTCGACTGTTTGATGAAAGTAAAACGGCTCAGGAACGCAGGATGTTTAGAACTGCTCGCAGAAGAACAAAAGAACGCCTTGCTTTATTGGAAACATTGTTTGATTCTGAAATAACAAAAGTAGATGACAGTTTTTTCAAAGGCTTAAAGAAAGCAATCTTTATTTAGAAGATAAATCCACGAAGCAAAAATATACTGTTTTTAACGGCGATTATACGGATAAGGATTTTTATAAAGATTTTCCAACAATATATCATTTGAGAAAAGCATTTATTAAGGGCGAAAAAGAATATGATGTTCGATTATTGTTTTTAGCGGTGCATCACATTATTAAAAACAGAGGGCATTTTTTATTTGACGATATGAATATTTCTCAGATAGATGATTTTTCCGAGATTATGAAGTCTCTATTGAAATATTTGAGTGAGAATTACGAAATAGACCTTAAATGTGAAAATTCAGATGAATTAGAATGCGTTATAAAAAGCAAGAAAATCAGCAAAACCGCTAAGAAAGAAAAAATAGCAAATCTGTTTGGCGTCAAGAAAAAAGATGACCCGCAGGCATTTGCTTGTTTAAGCCTGCTGAGCGGATGCACAACTAAGCTGAGCGATATTTTCAATGACGAATCTCTTAAAAGCTCGGAAAAAAATTCTATCATTTTTGACAGTAAGTATTCAGATACTGAATCAGAATATCAGTCGTTGCTTGATGAAAGATATGAACTGATTGAAAAAATCAAAGCAGTTTATGATTGGGGAATTTTAGCTGATATTCTTGATGGAAAACCATATTTATCCTTTGCGAAAGTGAATGTTTATAAGCAACATCAGGCTGATTTGAAGCAATTAAAAGCATATGTTAAGCAATATATTCCTGAAAAATATAACGAGATTTTCAA
Source organism: Clostridiales bacterium (assembly GCA_020859725.1). Classification (GTDB taxonomy): domain Bacteria; phylum Bacillota; class Clostridia; order Oscillospirales; family Acutalibacteraceae; genus Eubacterium_R. Next base: position 1,085 of record JAJBVR010000132.1, read on the forward strand.
ACAGTCCAAAAAAAGCTGAATAATTATGTTGCATACTCAGGTTTTGTTAAAACAAATTCACGAACCGGAGTCTTGAATCAAACTTGCAATCAGCAAGAATTTTGTGAATATTTACGAAAAGTTTTGGTAGATTGTGAGGATGAATCATATAAAGAAATGTTTTCTGCCATTCAGGCAGGAACATTTATGCCTAAGCAAAAAAATGCAGATAATGGTGTTATCCCCATGCAGATTAATAAGTGTGAGCTTGTTAAAATACTTGAAAATGCCGGCAAATATATGAGCTTCCTTAATTCTGAAGATAATGACGGCATTCGTGTTTGTGATAAAATTTTGGCTTTGTTTGAATACAGAATTCCATACTATGTTGGTCCGCTTAATAAGCATAGTGATAAACACTGGCTTGAGAGAAGTGATGAAAAAATATATCCCTGGAATTTTGACAAAGTAGTTGATATTGATAAGTCTGCCGAGAATTTTATCAATAATCTGACCAGTAAATGCACATATCTGCCGGCAGAAGATGTTATTCCGAAAAATTCAATTTTATATACAAAATATATGGTTTTGAATGAACTGAATAATTTAAAAATCAACTCGGAAAAGATAGATGTTTCGCTGAAACAAATTATATTTAATGATTTGTTTTTAAAATATACGAAAGTTACTGTTAAAAGACTTACTGATTATTTAAAATCAATAGGGCTGAAAGATTTTCAAATTTCCGGTATTGACGGTGATTTTAAAGCAAATATGAAATCGTATATAGATTTATCTGCTTATGACAACCTTACGATTGATGATAAAGAAGAAATTATCAAGATTATTACAATCTTTGGTGATGATAAAAAATTGATGAAAAAGCGAATAAAAACTTTGTACTGGGATAAATTGAGCGAAGATGCTATTAAGCAAATTGCTAAGTTGAAATATACCGGTTGGGGAAAGTTATCTGAAAAATTCCTGTCAGGAATTGAAAGTGTTAATAAATCCACGGGTGAACTCGTTACAATTATTCAAGCGCTTTGGGATACGAATTATAATCTGATGCAGTTGATTTATGTAGATGATTTTGATTTTGAAACGGCAATTCGGGAAAACAACACTTTTGAAAAAGGTACTTCCATCAAAGAAGCTGTGGATAATTTGTATGTTTCACCTAAGGTTAAACGCCCGATTTATCAATCTCTGTTAATTGTAAAAGAACTTGAAAAGATTCAAAAGAGCGCGCCTGAAAAGATATTTGTTGAAGTTGCACGTTATGAAGGTGATAAAAAACGCACGGTTTCAAGAAAAGACAAGCTGTTGGAGTTGTATAAAAATTGCAAAAAAGAAAACCAGGAACTATATGAACAATTGTGTGCAACAGACAATGATAAATTAAAAAGTGATAAGTTGTTTTTATATTATACTCAAATGGGGAAATGTATTTATACGGGAGAGCCCATTGAACTGGATGAACTTATGGGAGCAAACAGCAAATGGGATATAGACCACATTTTTCCGCGGTCAAAAATTAAAGATGATAGTTTGGATAACAGAGTCCTTTCTAAAAAGAGTTTAATAATAACATTAAAGACAATAATTATCCTCTGAGCGATAATGTTCGCAGCAAAATGAATAATTTTTGGTTGGCGCTGTTAAAAAAAGAACTCATATCAAAGGAAAAGTATAACAGATTATCAAGAGCAACAGGGCTTACTGATGAAGAATTAGGCGGTTTCATAGCAAGACAACTGGTTGAAACCAGTCAGTCAACTAAAGCAGTTGCCTCCATTTTAAAAGAAATGTATCCCGATACGGAAATTGTGTATGTTAAAGCAGGATTAGTAAGCGAATTCAGGCATACTTATAATATGCTGAAATGCCGTGAGGTTAACGATTTTCATCACGCAAAAGACGCATATCTCAACATTGTTGTAGGCAATGTTTATAATGTGAAAGCCACACATAATAAATCACGTTTTATCAGAGAACTGAAACAGGGGAGTATCAGCCTAAACAGAATGTTTAATTATGATGTTGATGGTGCGTGGGATAGTAATACTTCGCTTCAATTAGTAAAAAATACGATGGAAAAGAATAATATCCGTTATACCCGTTATTCGTATAAACAGGGCGGAGGATTATTTGACCAGCAGCCTGTAAAAAAGGAAAAGGACAGGTTCCGATTAAATCTGATTCGCCTGTTTCGGATATAGCAAAGTATGGCGCTTACAATATGCCGACTTCAACCTATTTTACCTTTGTTCAAGGAAATAAGAAAGGCAAATTAATACGAGCCATTTTGCCGATTGATTTATATAAAGAGCGTGCATTCGCTGAATCGCCTGAACAGTATATTGAAGATAATTTTGATTTGAATGATGTTAAAATTATCATTCCTTGTATTAAATATAACTCTTGTGTTTCTGTAGATGGATTCAGAATGCATATCAGCAGTAAAAGCAGCGGAGGTAAATCTATTATATACAAACCGGCCATGCAGCTTGTTTTGGATAATAAATATGAAATCCTGGTTAAAAGGATAACTTCCTATTTGACTAAAAATTCAAAACGCAAAATCAATATTTTTGATAAGATTGAGGAACAAGATGTTGATTGTCTTTATGATATTCTTGCTGAAAAATTAACTTCTACAGTCTTAAAAATTAAATTTGGAAAATTGGGAGCAAAACTTATTGATAAAAGAGAAATATTTTTATCTTTGGAGCTTGAGCAAAAATGTTTTTTCTTTCCGAATTGATGAAAATTCTTCATGCCAATGTTATGCCGGGAGATTTGCAGTTGCTTGGTGAAGCAAAAAAGTCAGGTATATTATCTTTGAGATGTGATATTTCTGAAATCAAGAACATTTAATCAATAGCATTGATAAATCAATCTATTACAGGTCTTTATGAGCAAAAGACAGAATTGTTAAAATAAGTGGGAGGGCAGTTATGAGCTGGCGGATTGTAGTGATTACAAAACCATCCAAATTGGATTACAGTATGGGCTATATGGTGGTTCGTGATGTTGAAAGCACTGTAAAAATACATATCAGTGAAATATCAACACTGATTGTAGAAACAACTGCCGGTTCAATAACAACTGCTTTGATGAGCGAATTGGTTGCAAAAAAAGTTAAAGCGATTTTTTGCGATGATGAACGCAACCCATCATCAGAATTAACGCCTTTTTACGGATGTCACGATTGCAGTCAAAAATTGAAAAATCAAATTGCTTGGAGTGAAAATTCCAAGCAGGCAGTTTGGACTTCCATTGTTGCGCAAAAAATCAGCAGCCAGGCAAAGGTTCTTGAAAAATATAATTTGCCGCAGTATAAAATGCTGAAGCAATATTTGGAAGAGCTTGAATTAAATGATGTTACAAACCGAGAGGGACACGCTGCCAAAGTGTATTTTAACGCACTGTTCGGCAAATCTTTTTCCCGAAATGATGATGTTGCGATAAACGCTGCGTTAAACTATGGGTATAGTTTAATTTTGTCTTCATTTAATCGTGAAGTAGTTTCAAACGGATATTTAACACAATTAGGCCTTTTTCATAACAATATGTTTAATCAGTATAATCTCAGCTGCGATTTGATGGAACCATTTAGACCGTTCATTGATTTTTATGTAAAATAGGATATTGCAAATGTATTTTCAAAAGAGGAAAAATTCAAAATTGTAAATCTATTGAACAAAGAATCACGAATTAACAATAGAAACAATACAATCTTAAATACAATTAAAATTTATTCAAAAAGCATATTCAGCGCCATTGAAAATAACGATGTTTCATTGATAAATTATCCGGTATTTGATTATGAGTTATAGATTTATGAGAGTTATAGTTTTCTTTGATTTACCTGTAAAAACAAAAAAAGATTGCAGAGAATACAGCCGGTTTAGAAAACACTTAATAAAAAGTGGGTTTGTTATGATGCAGGAGTCTGTATATTCCAAATTAGCGCTGAATCAAAATGTTGCAAACGATATTATTAATAATGTAAAAAAACAAAAACCTGCCGATGGATTAGTTCAAATTCTTTGCGTAACTGAAAAGCAATATTCAAAAATGGAATTGGTTATGGGGAATGTATCGAATAATGTAATTTCAACAGATGAAAGGGTAGTAATTTTATGATGGTTGCTTTTGATTATTTGAATAAACCAATTGATTTTTTTCAGAATAATATTCATATTTTGGTTTTGGAAAATAAACGAATTTTCACAAAAATACTTTTAGCGTTTGAAAATGATAATATTGAGGATT
>JAJBVR010000098.1 GCA_020859725.1 Clostridiales bacterium
ATTCATCACTATGGATATTCTTTTTACTATTGCAGTTTCATTTTACAATGCGCCACATAAAAATTTTAAATAATTACTTGCTTTTATTAAGCTTATGCTTACAGGCGGCTGTTACAAAGCCGCGGAAAAGAGGATGAGGCTTATTGGGTCTGCTTTTAAATTCCGGATGAAACTGGCAGGCAACAAACCATGGATGGCTTGGAATTTCAATCATTTCCACAATATGATTATCCGGCGATGTGCCGGCAAAAATCATTCCGTTTTTCAGCAGTTCCTCTCTGAAATCATTATTTACTTCATAGCGGTGGCGGTGGCGTTCATAAATCATTGTGGCTCCGTAAAGGGCAAACGCTTTTGATTCCGGATTAAGCGCGCACGGATATTTTCCGAGGCGCATTGTTCCGCCCATTTCCTCCACGTCTTTTTGCTCCGGAAGAATATCTATAACCGGATACTCCGTTTCCGGATTTATTTCGGATGAATTTGCATCTTTAAGCCCTATAACATCTCTGGCAAATTCAATAATAGCCGTTTGCATTCCCAAACATATTCCGAGGTAAGGAATATTTTTTTTCCTTGCAAAGCGGGCCGCCTTAATTTTTCCTTCTATGCCTCTGCTTCCGAAGCCTCCGGGAACCAAAATTCCGTCCATATCGCCAAGCGCGGAATTTAAATCCGCGTTGTTATCCTCAAGCGTTTCGGAATCTATCCAATGAATATCAACGGCGGAACGCGTTTCTATGCCACCGTGCTTAAGCGCCTCATTAACTGAAATATAGCTGTCATGCAGTTCAACATATTTGCCCACCATACCTATTTTAACTGTTTGCAAAGGATTTCTGAGTGCATCAAGCATTTCCTGCCAATCCTTTAAGTCGGGGTTTCCCAATTTAGGCCCAAGCTTTTTAATAACAACATCATCCATACCCTCTTTGTGCAGCATAACCGGCACTGCATAAAGTATGTCACAATTATTATTTTCAATAACGCATTCTTTATCAACATTGCAGAAAAGAGATATTTTATTTTTAATATCGTCCGAAAGCTTATGCTCCGTTCTGCAAACAATTATATCAGGCTGTATTCCAAGCGCAAGCATTTCCTTAACACTGTGCTGAGTGGGCTTTGATTTTAGCTCGTCCGAAGCCGCAAGGTACGGCACCAAAGTTACGTGCACAAAAAGGCAGTTTTCTCTGCCGTATTCAACGGCAAACTGACGTATGGCCTCTAAAAACGGCTGGCTTTCAATATCCCCTATTGTGCCGCCCACCTCAACAAGGCAGACATCCGCCCCTGTTTCGGCACAACGTGAAACAGAGCGTTTTATTTCATTTGTTACGTGCGGAATAATCTGAATCGTCTGCCCTCCGTAAACGCCTTTTCTTTCATCGGTAATAACCTTCCAATAAACTCTGCCTGAGGTAAGATTTGAATTTTGAGTAAGCGATTCGTCAATAAATCTTTCATAATGACCCAAATCCAAATCCGTTTCCGCTCCGTCATCGGTTACAAACACTTCTCCGTGCTGAACGGGATTCATTGTCCCGGGGTCAACATTTAAATACGGATCCAGCTTCTGAGCTGTAACCTTAAGCCCCCTTGACTTTAAAAGCCTTCCTAAGGACGCCGCTGTTATTCCTTTTCCGAGACCGCTTACAACGCCTCCGGTAACGAATATATATTTTGCTTTTGCCACAGAAATTCCTCCTTTAAATTTTATCTGTAAACATTTAAAAATCAGTTAATCAAGAATCACTTAACCGGATCGCAGGTTAATCTTATTCCCAGTTTTCTTAGAACGCCGGCATCAACATCAGAAAGTAAAACAGAGCTGTGCATTTCGCAGTTATTAAGCTTGCAAAGCTGTGCCAAAGCAGCGGCGGCGTTATCATCGCTTGCGGCGGAAACGGCAAGGGCTATAAGCACCTCATCTGTGTGGAGCCTTGGATTTCTATTTCCCAAATGATTTGTTTTCAGCTCCTGAATCGGAATTATAACCTTCGGCACTATTAAAAGCACTTTATCTTCAATTCCCGCCAAATGTTTAAGCGCGTTAAGCAGCATAGCTGAAGCGCACCCCAAAAGCTTTGAATTTTTTCCTGTGATAACCGTGCCGTCATTCAATTCCGCGGCGGCGGCAGGCTCGCCTGATTCAGCGGCGGTTTTTCTTGCCTCCACAGTGCATTTTCGGTTTTCGGCGCTTATTCCCGCCTGATTCATAAGAAGCTCAAGCTTAAAAATCTCATCCTTATTTGAGGCTCCCTTAGCCGCGTCTGCCGAGGCATTAAAAAACCGCCTTATAATTTCCTGATATGAAGCCTGCGAAACCGCATTGTCATCAAATATGCAGCTGCCCGCCATATTAACACCCATATCCGTGGGTGATTTATATGGGCATTCACCGTAAATTCTTTCAAATGTTGCCTTTAACACTGGAAAAATTTCAACATCCCTATTATAATTAACCGCTGTTTTTCCGTAAGCCTCAAGGTGCCAGGGATTAATCATATTTATATCATTTAAATCAGCGGTAGCAGCTTCATATGCCATATTAACCGGATGGCTGAGCGGCAGATTCCATATGGGAAATGTTTCAAACTTGGCATACCCGGCTTTTACTCCCCGCTTATTTTCGTGATAAAGCTGGGAAAGGCAAACCGCCATTTTTCCGCTGCCTGGCCCCGGGGCGGTTATAACAACAAGCCTACGCTCTGTTTTTATATAATCATTTTTTCCGTATCCGTCATCGCTTACAATATGTGAAATATTGGACGGATATCCTTCTATAAAATAGTGGCGGTAAACAGGCACCCCTAAATTCCCAAGTTTTTCTTCAAATTGCAAAACTCTTGGGTGAGAAGCATATTTTGTTAAAACCACACTTCCCACCATAAGCCCTTTTTCTCTGAATTCATTAATTAAGCGCTGCGCGTCCACATCATATGTAATTCCCAAATCGGAGCGAAGCTTGCATTTTTCAATATCCTGAGCGCTTACAACTATAACGATTTCCGCCTCTTCTTTCAGATGAAGAAGCATTTGAAGTTTACTGTCCGGCTGAAAACCGGGAAGCACACGCGAGGCGTGAAAATCATCAAAAAGCTTGCCGCCGAATTCCAAATAAAGCTTGTCGCCGAATTCTGAGATTCTTTCTCTTATTTTTTCCGACTGTATTTTTAAATATTTATCGTTATCAAATCCTAATTTATACATTCCAAAATCTCCCCATCACGGAAATTTAAAGCGTTTCGCTAAACACAGAACACATTAAGAATAAAAATAAGAAAGACGGCTGTACCCGCGCACAACCGTCTGTACTTACATATTATAAGGCATTGATTATAAGAAATCAATAGCGGCAAATAAAAAATTTTTATTTACGTAAAAGATTACAACTAAACACCGGAAAACGTGCAAATACGTATTGACTTGATGTATTCTGTTTTTCGATTATGCTGTAAATTTTAACTTACCGCCGTATACCGCAGCACAAATATCTTGATTATTTTATGATTAATGAATCATTTTTTTCGTTGATTGTTACTCTGCGTTTATTTCAATTTGGATTGGGTAAGCGCAATCCGTCTGCTGCGCGGATGGGATATTGGTTGTATAAATGTCTTTTGCGTCGATTGTGCCCTTTGGGTACTGCGGTAAAATGAAAATTCCGGGTGCGAAAATGTCCGTGTTGCTTTTAGTCCGCCGCAAACCGCTTGCAGACAGCTGAAAAGACTGCAGAGTGCCGTTTTGAATGCTGTTATCATAGGCAGCGCCGGGTTCGTCAACGCTATTCGGTTTTGTATCTATATACATATTGTAATACAGCGGCGTCTTTTTTACATGCGAGAATACTTCATCCGCATGTTCGCAAAGCTGCTTGATTTCGGACAGGGTTTGCGTAAGATTTTTTATACCCAAGTTTTCCAACGGGTATGTTTTATGCACGGCGTATTCTTCATAAGACTTAGATTCATAAAACGGTGCTTCCTCGTCCACATAATCCCAACTTAAGATGAGGGAGCCAAGCGGTGTAGCTATAACCTCTGCTTCGCTCAGAAACCAGTAGTCATTGTAATCTTTTCTGCCTTTGTAAATATAGAGCGGGATATTCAGTTTGCGCAGCTGGCCGTTTGCTGTAAATTCGCTGTTACCGGAAAAGTCCCTGTGCGGACCGGTACCGATAATACCGTCCTGCGCGGTGCAGTTGCTGCGGATTTTTTGTTCAACAACGTTAAAATCGATTTTCGGTATGTCATAGGGAATATCCGATTCACTTACTTCTTCAAAAGCGGCGCAGCTATCATGGCCGGACAGGGAGATTGCATAGGCATGTTGATACTCCGGGTTGGGTCTGCCCTCGCCAAGGTACTCACGTTCTGTGCGCACAAACAGGGTCGTGTCGTCCCACCAAAGCCGATCTGTGATCTTGTCTATGCCATAGATTGTTGTACTCCATTGCAGCGGCGTAAAGTCGGGTCTGTCAACATACGGCAGTGAAAGCGAATAACATTTCAGCGTATAGTCGTATTTGCGAACGCCGTACCCGTTTGCATCGGTACTTTCCTGATTCTGTGCCTCAGTCGTTTCCCAGGTGTAAAACCGATCGTATTGCTGACTGATTGAAAATTGTTCCAAACCGGGCACATCGGCGATAAACCTGGGATTTTCTTCAGAGCAGTCAAACAGCCCCGGCCGGTTTTTGTTTTCCTGCGCATCCGGTACCGTGTCCGTGTTCTCGGTTGTCTCCGTTTTGCCATCGGTCGTCTCCGGCTCCGGTTCAGTTGGATTCTCGTAACCGGAATAGATTTTATAACTATCCCATTCAAAACAAACCGAGCCGACCGGTACATAGGCGCTTGTGTCGGGTACTGCGTCTGTTTGTTCATTGGTATTGCCCGTGCAGGAGCAAAGTGAAACAGCTGTTATAATGACCGCAAATAGGATTCGTAAACTTTTCTTCATAATATCCCGCTCCTTTTTAATACTTTATAAATCAGACAATGACACGGGTTTCCGGATCTGTGCCGATTTCATATCCCATGTCCAAAAAGCCATAGTCATTGCCGGCCAAATCTGTCCATGTTTCACTGCCGGGCAGTTTCTTTTTTCTATAAGCAATGTGTACGGATAACTGCTGCCTGCGGCAGCTTTACCGTTACCGGGGCCGTAAATCGCAATAATTTATGCCTTTAAAATATAAAATAATCATATTTTAAATTTGAGATTATATAAAGTAATAATCCACTGCGAAATAAATGATTTCTCCGCTTTTGTGTGGCTGAAACTTTTTAATCCCTTGAATTGTCAAGTCAAGTGCAACAGAGTATCGAAGAAGACTTC
>JAJBVR010000024.1 GCA_020859725.1 Clostridiales bacterium
CACTGATACAAGAAACTTTAACAAGTTTACACAAAACTATTGACACAATCATTTTCGTAAAGAAATGTGATAATATACTCCATAATGCTATAATATTTAATTTAATAATAGTATTAATCGCCTAATGTCAGGAGAATTTTTATGAAATACGCGTCAAAAAAATTATTAAGCATTTATCTGTCATTTATGATGATTATTTCCATGGCTGCGCCTGCCTTTACGGTTGCTTACGCCGCGGGAAACACCATAAACATTACAGATTTAAACGGGACGGATATTACCGAACGTCAAACCGTTAAAGAATATGAAAGTGTTCAGCTCGGCTACACCACAACAGAAGCCGTGCCGGACGGAGGCCATGTTGAATGGGAAAGCAATCTGCCGCTTCTTGCAGGAGTTGACAGCTCCGGCAAGGTTACCGGATACGATTATTCAAAATCCGCTGTTATTAATCTTTGGATTGATGAAAACATTCGTGTTTTGCCTTTGGTGGGTAATTCACTTGCGGATTCTATCCTTAATTCACTTCAAAACACCGGCGTTGATTTGGATGATATGAATAACGATCTTATTGTGGCTATAGTGCGTGGAATTGCCGGGGATACTCTTGCCGACAGTCTGCAAACGGCGCTGAACAGTATGAATGTTAAAATCACCGCCACCCTTTATAACGCCGATGGAAATAAAATATCTTCAGACACGGTTGAATTTGTAGTTGAAAAAAATTTAGTAGCAAGCGTCATAGCAACCGGCGCACATATTACAAACAGAAATATTGTGCCGCTTGAGGTTGCCGTTGGCACAACGGTTCAGCTTTACGGAGCCGTTACTCCCGTAAGGCTTGGTCATTCGGTAAAATGGGTTATGGGAAGCAGTATTTTGGATTTAAGTTCAAAAAACCACGCTTCTGTAAGTTCTGACGGGCTTGTCACTTTCACTTCAGCCGGTGAAGCCACAATAAGAGTTGAGGATGCAAGTAACGCCTTAATAAGCAGCACAATTACTTTTACAATTTACGACCCTGCTGATTTGCCGCTTGAATCTTTTGATATTACTGGAACAACCAGTGTGGCGGAAGGAGAAACAAGTCAGCTGGCAATAACAAATATTGTACCTGCCGGAGCGTATACCGGCGATTTGAAATGGGAAAGCGCCGACACTTCAATAGCCGTTGTTGATCAAAACGGAAATGTTACAGGTCTTGACGGAGGCAGCGGACTTGTAACCTACAGCCGCACAACTCAAATTACCGCAACGGCGGGAGGAGTATCAAAAAGCATAGATTATACAGTAAGCAGAAAGGTGATCGGTTCATCCATTTCGGCTGTTGAGATTTCCGGACCTGATACAATTCCTAATAATTCCTCCACAGCTTATCAGGCCGATGTAAAACCGGATCGTTTGAATACAAACAGCTCCGTTTACCGTGAATGGGGAATAACCGACCCTCTTACAGGCGATATAATCTGGGCTTATGAAAACAACCCGGCGCAAACAAGCTTGGCATCAATTTCTTATGATGGCGTTGTGACCCCGAATTCAAGCGGAATCATAACGATTCATGCCCGCGCAACTATGAATGATGTTGTGCAGGAAGCTTCAAAAACAATAAGCATAGGCACCCCTATTGAAAGCTTTTTCGCTTGAAAAAGGCGACGGCTTTACTACGAATATTTTAACCGGAAGCAGAGAGTCCTATTTAAAAGAAGGAGCCTCGGCTCAAATAAACATTTCAAACATTCTTCCCTCTGATTTTGATGAAAATCTTTTGGACAATGTTGTTTGGAGCAGTTCAGACCCATCGGTTGCATCTGTTGATGAAAACGGCGTTGTTTTCGGATTGGACTCGGGCGGTTTAACAATTTATAATAATAAATCCGTTACTATAACAGCAAGCGTAGGCGGTGTTTCCGCGTCAATAACTTTCAGCGTCAGAGGAGACAGTGTAAACCGTTTGGTTTATGCACAAAAAAGCGGAAGCGATTGTGTTATTAAGGATTTTCCGCGTTCCTATTCATATAATTTTTCCCCGTCCCGCATAAATGCAAGCAATGTTCACTGGGGTGTTTCTTATGACGACGGAAGCAGACCTTGGGAAGCATCTTGGAGCAGTACAAGCGGAAATACCGAAAACAGCGTTGCATCGGTGGATTCAAACGGAACCGTAAGCGGTGTAGGCGCGGGAACCACCTCACTGTATTTGTTCGGAAGAACAGGTCTTACTTCTATAGACGGTTCCTATGCCGAAGCGGTGAAAGAAATAGAGGTTATTGAAATCGAGCCAAAATCAATAACTCTTACGCCGCCGCAGAAAAGCGAATATATTGAGGGCGATTCACAACTTGACCTTACCGGAATGGAAGTTAAACTTACATATAACCGTGAGGATATCGCAAAATATTACGGAGAAGAATATGCAAACAGCCTTACGGAAGATCAGCTTACCGTTCATGTAAGCGATTACACGGTTAGCGAAATAAATAACAATATTTTGGACTCAACCCAAATATATTCTTGTTACCGTTACAAGAGCGGGAAAAACGTTTAACGCGGTATTCCCTATAGTTGTGCAGTCAAAACAGGTAACGGGAATAGAGCTTGAAAACCCACGATATAAATATATAGAAGGCGAAACCTCCCTTGATTTGACAGATTTAAAAGTTAAGGCTGATTACAGCAACGCCGAATCCGAATATATAACGGATTTTGTTGTAAATGAATCCGAATTTAACCCCAATCTTCTTGATGATGAGCAAAACATTACCGTTATATATACTCACGCGGGTAAAAGCGCTTCTGCGTCATTCCCCGTAAAGGTTTACGGAATACCGTTGGTTTCAGTTGACGAAAACGGATATAACGGCGAATGGACTGCTGATGATATTACATTTAATCTTTCTTCAACACATCAGCTTGACGGAGTGACCTATTATTATAAAACCGATTCAAATTCAGAGCCGATTCAAATTGACGGAAACTCTGTTACAATTAATTCAAATACGGAGGAAACATACTATTTCAAAGCGGTAAACAGCGAGGGAATAGAAAGTGAATACACCGCGGGATATTCAGTGCACCGTGACGATATAACGCCATCATTTACTCTGACGCCCGAAACGGAAACTTTAACCAATAAATCCTACACAGTTGCAATATCCGATTTAAGAATAGGAAATTCAGGAATCCAAAGTATTACGGTGAACGGAAGCGAAATCTCAAAATCAGCATCCTCCTTTACTGTTGATAAAAACGGAACTTATACGGTTGTTATAACTGCGGGAAACGGGCTTTCGGGCACACAAACAATTAACATTCAGAATATTGATACCGAAGCTCCGCAAATTAAGAGCATTGATATTGCAAATAAATCGGACGGAAGCTTCGCGAGATTTATAAACAAAATAACCTTTGGTCTGTTCTTTAATCGAAGGGTTGAAATAACAATAACCGCAGAAGACACGGGTGTTGCCGGATTGGATACTGTTGAATACAGATTTCTTGATGAAAACGGAAATCCCACAGACGGGAAGTGGCAGAAATATAATTCATTAAATAAGCCGTGCCAGGACCCTGATTTCAAAGGCTTTGTTGAGGCAAGAGCAACCGATAAGGCTGGAAACACTTCTGATTATGTAATATCAAACGGATATGTTATTGACGGCGCTGCCCCAACGGATGTTGAAATTACCGCTGAATATAACGGCGCCGCATATTCTTCCGGTTCCTGGGCTGACGGTGATGTAAACATTACATTAAAATCAAACTCATTTTCGGATATTTATGAATATCAGTACAGAATTGACGGCGGAGACTGGCAGGCGGTTAACGGCAGCAGCATTACCGCTTCCCAAACAGGCAGCCATAAATACGAATTTAAGGCAATAAGCAATTCAAACCTTGAAAGCAATATATCCGAAATAACGGTAAACATTGATAAAAGCATTCCCGTTATATCTGTTGATTTTTTGGGAACGTTCGGAAGATGGACCGGAGAAAGCATTGATTTTAAATTATCAACAAAGGAAGAATCCGTTTCCGGAATAACTTATTATTATAATAACGGAAACGGCTGGGTTGAAATAACTAACGGCAGCGAAATAACTGTAAATGAAAATATAAATGCTTCTTACAGCTTTAAGGCTGTTAACGGCGCGGGAACAGAAAGCCATCCGTCCGATTCATACAAGGTTATGATAGATTTGAACACTCCCGAAATAAACATTCAGCCGTCTGTTACAGAACAAACCTATAAGCCTTACGCACTGAAACTTGATGTTTCAGCGGGCGAATCGGGAATCAAATCACTTTTGGTTAACGGAGAGGATATAACCGGTCAGTCTGAGTATACCATTTCGGAAAACGGGAATTATGTGTTTACCGTTATAGGCAATAACGGTAAAATAACCACCAAAACGGCAACTGTCTCCAATTTTTATACTCCTGTTCTTGAAATAACCGATATTGATTTCGGCAAATATTCAAATAAGCTTGATAATGAATACGGATTATATTTCTCATATCAACCCGAAATCACAATTTCATCAGATCATTATGATGAAGCAAACGCTGTTGTTGAATATTGCTTTGTTGATGAAAGCGGAAACGCTGTTTCTGACTGGCAGGAATATAACAAGATTTTCAAGCCCACTGTTCACGATGGCTTCAGAGGATATGTGCAGGCAAGAATAACAGATGGGTACAACACCTCACAAATCAAGCGTTCATCCAGAATAACAGTTGATTCATCCGCTCCGTCTGCCCCGCTGATTACTGTGGTAAACAACGGCAATGTTTACACGGGTGAATGGGCGGCAGGCAGTGTTATATTCACACTTAATTCAACCGCGTATTCAGGAATTTCGGAATATTTATACCGAGCTGACGGAGGGGAATGGCAAATGCTTTCCACGGATTCCCTTACCGTATCGGCGGACGGAATACATAATTATGAATTTAAAGCTGTTTCAAATTCAAAGCTGGAAAGTGAAATTTCAAGCTCGTCTTCTAAAATTGAAAATACAGCCCCTGCGCTTCAGGTTTCGGTAAAAGGAACCGTGGGAGCCCCCACATCAAAGAGCGTCACATTTACTCTTGCTGCTCCGAATGTTATATCTGATGTAAATTATTATTACTCAATCGGCGGCGATTGGATTAAAATGGATTCAAATGTGCTTACCGTAACCGAAGGCACAAATATTTATCGTTTTAAGGCGGTAAACAGCGCAGGTGTGGAGAGTTATATAAGCGCAGAATACGAAGTTGATATACGCGCGGTTTCATATACTTATGCAAGCGGTAAAGTTGTCGAAACAACAGACGGAAGTACTCCGGCAA
>JAJBVR010000029.1 GCA_020859725.1 Clostridiales bacterium
TATCCGAAGCGGTTACGGAACAGGCTGTATCAAACAAATCAAGAAAATCTTTTTTATACTGCTTTTCGCTTGTGCGTAAACCGGAGCAGGCTGAAAATGACAAAAGCAAAAACAAAGAGAGAATTACGCAAATAAATTTTTTCATAATTCCTTCTCCTTTTTAATTATAAATTCTTATAGCCTTAGATGGGCATTTTTGAGCGCATATTCCGCATTCAACACATTTATCATAATCTATTTTGGCAATATTATCCGAAACGGTTACGGCACCGCTCGGGCAATTTCTTTCACACAGACCGCATCCTATACAGCCCGCTTCACAGTTAACTTTAACGATTTTTCCCTTTTGCCTGTTGTTGCACTGAACACGATATTTTGAACCGTAAGGAACAATATCAATAAGATTCTGAGGGCAAATTTTAACACATTTGCCGCACGCCACACACAGTTCCGGCTCTACTACCGCTTTGCCCTTTACAATTCTTACAGCGTTATTATCACATACATTTGCGCAGCTTCCGTATCCAAGGCAGCCGTATTGGCATGACATATCACCCCTGCCCAACGCCGCTTTAACGGAAGTGCAGCTTCTTATTCCGAAATATTCATATGTGTGTTTACGTTTGTCATTTGTTCCCGAGCAGCGCACAAACGCGGTTTTTCTTACAAATTCGCCGGCGGAAACTCCCATAATTTCTGCAATTTTATCAGCCCCCGATTTACCTGAAACATGGCATGCCGTTACAGGCGCTTCTCCCTTGGCAATTGCTTTTGCCAACGCGTCACACCCCGCGTATCCGCAGGCGCCGCAGTTGTTTCCGGCTAAGCATTCTCTTATTGCCAGTTCTTTTTCATCAACATCAACATGAAAAACCTTTTCTGCAATACTAAGCACTATTGCTATAATAAGACCAACCGCGGCAACAACTGCCGTTGCAATTAAAATATTATTTATATTCATCATTAATTACCTCCTACGCCAATGAATTGAAACCGTAAAAGGCTATTGCCATAAGGCAGGCAGTCAGCAGAACAGAAGGAGTGCCTTTAAAGGCTTTCGGAACATCGTTATGCTCTGTTTTTTCCCTTATGCCGGCAAGAATAATTATAGAAACGGCAAATCCGCAGGCAGTGCCGAAGCCCGTTACAACAGAGGTAATAAAATTATTATTATCCTGCACATTTGTCAGCGCCACTCCTAAAACGGCGCAGTTTGTTGTAATAAGCGGAAGATAAACTCCAAGCGCCTGATGAAGCTTAGGCACAAATTTTTTGAGAAACAGTTCAATAAACTGAACAAGAGCCGCGATAACAAGAATGAAAATAATTGTATTTAAATATTCAATGCCTATCTTTTGAATTATTCCCGTATAAAGCAAATTTGTAACCGCGCTGGCAATGGTTATTACAAATATTACAGCTCCTCCCATACCGGCGGCTGTTTTAACATTCTTTGAAACACCGAGAAACGGGCAGATACCTAAAAATTGGCTTAAAACAACATTATTTATAAGTGCGGTTGTGATAAGCACAAGAAACAGAGTTTTAATCATTATTTTCCATCCTCCGTTCTTCCGTTGCAGGCAAGGCTGCATCCCATACAGTCTCCGCAACAGGAATTTTCAGATTTAACGTGGCGGTTCGCGCCTTTAACACCTAAATTATTTTGGATAGCGCACAGAAACGCCAGCACAAGAAAAGCGCCGGGAGCAAGCACGAAAATTGAAACCCCTTCATAGCTTTCAGGAAGCACCTGAAGCCCGAAAACGGTGCCGGTTCCTATAAGTTCACGAACAATTCCTATGGAAGTGAGACCAATAGTAAATCCAAGCCCCATTCCGATTCCGTCAAATATTGACGGAATAACCTTATTTTTGGAAGCGTAGCTTTCCGCTCTGCCCAAAATTATGCAGTTTACAACTATAAGCGGAATATAAATTCCCAAAGAATCATAAAGGGCTGTTACATATGCGTGAAGAATCATTTGAACAATAGTTACAAAAGAAGCAACGATAACTATGTAAGCCGGCATACGTACTCCGTTAGGAATAACCTTTCTCAATGCCGATATCATAAAATTACTCATAATAAGCACAACAGTTGTTGCAAGCCCCATTCCGATTCCGTTCATTGCTGATGTTGTAACCGCCAATGTGGGGCACATACCCAACATAAGCACAAAAGTGGGGTTTTCGGTAACCATTCCGTTTTTTAATCTTTCAAGACTTGTTTTCACAAATTACCCCTCCTTTAACACATCATTATAAAAAGCAAGCGCACTGTTTACAGCCTCGGTTACGGCATTTGTTGTAATTGTGGCTCCGCTTATCGCGTCTATCTGATTATCTGCCAAAGCAGCTGCTCCTTTAACATATTCAATTCCGTTTGCCGTTTTACCTGAAAACTGGTTTGTAAATTCAGGCTCCGTACATTTCGCGCCCAAACCTGCTGTTTCGCTGTTTGAAAGCACCGAAAATCCGGTAATAGTATTTGTTTTTGAAGATATGCCCACAGCAATTTGGATATCACCGCCGTAACCGCTTGGCGATGTGGCAGACATTACATATCCTATTTTGTTTCCGTTTTGGTCCACTGCTTCAAGAACATCATCTACGGTGCAGTTTGAAAGTCCCTTTGCCTGGAGAGACGATTCACTTTGCTTAAGCAAATCCTCTGTATTATCCAAAGTTTTAAATTCAGCGTTTTCAAAAACAGTTGTATAGGCTTCAAGCTTTGCGTTTTCCTCAGCCTTTGCAATTGGCTGCTTTGTGATTTCATTTACGCAGGAAAGCGCAAGTCCCGCAATAAGCGTTATAATAAGAAGCGCGGCGCAGTTTTTTAAGAAGCCTGATTTTGATTTTTCCTTTGCCATAATCACACCTCTTCCTTTTTTCTGATTCCGAACGCCTTCGGAACAGATATTTTTTCAATAAGCGGCACAAGAAGATTGCTTATTATTATTGCATATGAAACTCCCTCTGCGCTTGACCCCAAAACACGGAACACAGCAATTAAAAATCCTATAAGAGCTGCGTAAATCACCTGCCCGCCCTTTGTTATAGGGCTTGTAGTATAATCTGTTGCCATAAACACGGCTCCCGAAAGCAGCCCGCCTGTGAGAAGCTGGCCGAGCATATAATTCGCACTCGGAACACCGCCGGAAAGATTAAACAAAAATATAAACAGCATTGCTGAAATTATGTATACCGCAGGTATTCTTATTGAAATAACCTTTTTTATAAGCAAATAAGCTGCTCCTATTAAAACGGCAAGACATGAAACCTCTCCTATGCATCCGTTACGAAATCCCAAAAAAGCATCCAGCAAATCAATGCTGCCGCCGGCTTTAAGAGAAGCAAGCGGAGTTGCGGAAGACACACCGTCCACCGAAAAATCCGTCATTCTTGAAGCAAAGGATATAAGCAGAAAACACCTTGCCCCCAAAGCGGGATTAATAATATTCTGACCTATTCCGCCAAACAGCATTTTAATTATGATAATTGCAAACACACCGCCTACGGCAGGAACCCACCAGGCGATATTCGGCGGCATATTAAGCGCAAGAATAAGTCCCGTTACAACCGCGCTTAAATCAAAAACGGTAATCGGCTTTTTAGCTATTAATTCAAAAACCGCTTCTGAAATAACGCAGCTTAAAACAGATGAAATTATTACAAGCAGCGCATTTATACCGAAATGCCAAACGCCGAATGCCAAAGTTGGCATAAGCGCTATACACACATCAAGCATTATTTTTTTAGTTGAGCTTTTATCCCTTATATGAGGGGAAACAGAAACATTATACATAATATTTTCACCCTCCTTTTAAACTTTTTTAGCTGCTCTGACGCTTGCCTTGGCAAGCTTAAAGCTTTGAGTAAGAGGCCTTTTCGCCGGGCACACATATGTGCAGCAGCCGCATTCGATACATTCCATGCCGTTCAGCTTTTCAAATCTTTCAAAATCACCGGCGTTAGCTGCGTGCGCCATTAACTGAGGCACAAGCTTTTCAGGGCACACATTCACGCATCTTCCGCATTTAATACATGCGGTTGTTTTCATATCCGCAACATCATCGCTTGTAAAAGCAAGCACGGATGAAAATGTTTTTGTTACAGGCGCTTCCAAATTTTCCATAGCCGCTCCCATCATAGGGCCGCCTGAAATTATTTTAACAGTGTTTTCTTTGATACCGCCGCATTTTTCCATTAAAAAAGATGCCGGGATACCAAGCGGCACATCCGCATTACAGGGGTGGTTAACACCGTCTCCGGTTACGGTAACAATTCTGTGAATAAGCGGAATACTGCAGCAAACCGCCTCATAAATCGCATAAACCGTTGAAACATTGAGAACAATTACTCCCGCGTCCGCCGGCAGCATATGAGAATTTATCATCCTTCCCGTAACAGAGGCGATAAGGCGCCTTTCAGCCCCCTGCGGATACCTTGTTTTAAGCGGCAGAACGCTTATTTTATCAATACTTTTACACTGCTCTTCAAACAAATCAACCGCGGATTTCTTATTATCCTCTATAGCGATAACGGCATTCGCCTGCTTAAACAGCCTGAGCGCTATTGAAACACCCATTAAAATATTTCCTGCTTTTTCAAGCATAATCCTGTAATCCGAAGTTAAATACGGCTCGCACTCGGCGCCGTTAATAATTAAATAATCAATATGTTCGGCATTTTTCGGAGTTAACTTAACTCCTGTGGGGAAGCCCGCTCCGCCCAGGCCGACAATTCCGCTTTCGGATATGATTTTAACAAGTTCATCTGTCGGAATTTCATTTGGATTTCTGACCTCGCCGAAGCCCGGTTCACATTCATCCGAAAAATCATTTTCAACAACTATACTTTGTGACATTGTTCCGTTTGCAAGTCTGCGCGGCTCTATGGATTTAACCTTACCAGAAACCGATGAATAAACCGGGCTTGAAACAGCAGAAGACGCCTCGGCAATTTTCATTCCTTTAAGAACTCTGTCGCCTGCTTTTACAATCGGCAAAGCAGGAGCGCCGATATGCTGGTTCATAGGGAAAACCATAATTTCGGCGGAATCAATTTTAACTATTTTTTCATTTTCGGAAAATTTTTTACCCTCAAACGGATGAACACCCGATTTAAAGGAAACTTTTTTCATAATATATACTCTCCTTTTCATTAGAAAAAATAAATTAATTACTTACCCGTTTGCTCCAATGTTAACATAAAAATTTTGCTTTTTCAATAAGAAAATACTAAAAAAGCTTTAAAAATCATGTTAAAAAAACGCTGTTATTAACAGCTTTCGGTAAATTAATTTATACTGAGAAAATGCATTGTATTAT
>JAJBVR010000107.1 GCA_020859725.1 Clostridiales bacterium
GTTATAATTCTTATGTTGATTACATATGCAGTATTTTTCGGCGCTTAACCTGAAATTTCGCTTGTAAAATTTCTTTTGCGGATTTCCGATTAAATATTGCCGCTTTGTAAAATTCATAATAAGGTTGAAAATATAAGGAGAATCTATATGCAGTTTCCAGTTAGCGATGAGGCAAACACAATTGCCATTGTTTGCTCTCATATTCTTGAACAAGGCGCGCCGATTCTGTATGTTTCGCATGACGTGGATGACGGTATTTGGCAGTTTCTTTGCGGTAAAAAACATAGTGGCAACGATGCGCGTTTTGTCAGTCTCAGCAGTATTTATAGTTTGGACAGTTCAGTTTTAAATCTGGCTGATATGCCTTGCGGTTATTATGCCGTAAGAAAAAATTTGCAGTCTGATTGGGAAATCAGAAAGGCTGAAAATTTTGAAAAAACTGAAATTGACGAAGAGGATTCCGGTGAAGATGAAGAAACTTTTGCAGGATTTGCACTTTTGTCCGATACCTGCTGGAATAAAAATAAGCTGATTGAAGATTTAGAAGAAAAGTGGGGAATGATGGTAGAAGAAATGGGCAATGAGAATGATACACTTGTGTTTGCAGTTAATGATTTGATTGCATACGTGAATTTTGTTCCTTATCCCATCCCGGGACATGAGGCGGAAGAAAATGCTTCAAATAATTTTCTGTGGCCGCAAGCTGTTGAAGCAGCCAAAGCGCATAAAGCTCATATAGTAGTTGCGGTTATGGGAAGTGATGATGTATTTGAGCAGGGCAAGCTGTATGTAAAGCTTCTTGCCGCTTGCTGCCGCCAGGAGAATATTTTGGGAATTTACACCGACGGAGTTGTTTTTGAGCCGGACAGCTACGAAAATTTCTCTGAAGCTATGAAAAATGACGAACTTCCCGTTTTAAACTGGATTTGGTTCGGAGTGCGCAAGAGTAAAAGCGGATTTTGCTGCTATACCTATGGAATGCAAGCTTTCGGAAAAGATGAAATGGAAATTATTGATGTTGATGCAAACCCGGCTGAATTGCGTGAATTTCTTATAAATCTGGCTTCATATGTATTGGAAAACGATGTTGTTTTGGATGATGGTCAAATTGTTGGATTTTCAGCAAATGATAAGCATAAAGTTACACGCAGCAAAGGTGTTTCATTGCCCGGAATTACGATTAAAATTGATTATTAGCGGCTTGACAATGAATTGCTTATCTGATAATATATCTATATTGTTTTATATTTAACGGCTTTGACGAAGAGGAGTATTTTTTTGCTGCCGCAAGAGAACAGGCGGTTGGTGCAAGCCTGCCGGCAGTAAATTAAGAAGGTAGCTTCCGAGCCGGCGCGCTGAAATTAAGTAAGCACGTCCGTATATCTGCGTTAAAGATTCAAGCGGCACATATTGTGCAATTTGAGTGGTACCACGGAATATCATGCTTTCGTCTCAATATTGAGCGAAAGCATTTTTTATTTAAGGAGATAAACTTATGGCAAAAGAAATTGCAAAGCAGTATAATCCAGGTGAAGTAGATGACCGCACTTATAAATTCTGGTGCGATAATAATTATTTTCACGCTCAAGTAAATAAGAGCAAGAAGCCTTATACAATAGTTATTCCTCCGCCAAACATTACCGGGCAGCTTCATATGGGGCACGCTCTTGATAATACACTTCAGGATATTCTTATACGCTGGCGAAGAATGCAGGGATACGAAGCGCTTTGGATACCCGGAACCGATCACGCCTCAATAGCTACCGAGGCTAAAATTGTTGAAGCTATGAGGAATGAAGGAGTAACAAAAGAGGATATAGGCAGAGAAGGCTTCCTCAGGCGGGCCCGGGATTGGAAAGACAAATACGGTTCTAGAATTATAGAGCAGCTTAAAAAAATGGGCTCTTCCTGTGATTGGGAAAGAGAACGCTTCACTATGGATGACGGATGCTCAAAGGCGGTTAAAGAGGTATTTGTAAATCTTTATAATAAGGGTTTGATATATCAGGGTAAAAGAATGGTAAACTGGTGCCCTCATTGCCGCACCACTATTTCCGATGCAGAGGTGGAGTATGAGGATCAGGCAGGCCATTTTTGGCATCTCCGCTATCCTTTTAAGGATGGTAACGTATATGTTGAGCTGGCAACAACCCGCCCCGAAACAATGCTGGGAGATACTGCGGTTGCCGTTAATCCAAATGATGAGCGATATAAAGATATAATAGGAAAAACTCTGATTCTTCCTATTGTTCACAGGGAAATTCCTGTTGTTGCGGATGATTATGTTGATGTGGAATTCGGCACCGGTGTCGTTAAAATAACTCCGGCTCATGATCCTAACGATTATGAGGTTGGTCTGCGCCATAATCTTGAAATAATAGATGTTATGACGGATGATGGTCATATTGCTGACGGATGGGGAAAATATTCGGGGATGGACCGATATGAATGCCGTTGTGAAATAGTGAAAGATCTTGAGGCTGAAGGCGCTCTTATAAAAGTTGAGGGTTACAGCCATAATGTCGGAACCTGCTATCGCTGCCATACCACAATAGAGCCAAGGCTATCAAAACAGTGGTTTGTTAAAATGGGGCCTCTTGCAAAACCTGCCGTTGATGTTGTTAAAAGCGGCAAGGTTAAATTTGTTCCGGAAAGATTCAGTAAAATATATTATCATTGGATGGAAAATATAAAGGATTGGTGTATTTCGCGCCAACTTTGGTGGGGGCACAGAATACCGGCTTATTATTGTGAAAAATGCGGAAAGGTCATTGTCTCAAAGGAAAAAGTTGTAAGCTGCCCGGAATGTGGATCATCCGATATACATCAGGATCCGGATACTCTTGACACTTGGTTCAGTTCTGCTTTATGGCCGTTCAGCACACTTGGATGGCCTGACGAAACCGAGGAGTTTAAATATTTTTATCCAACCGATACACTTGTTACGGGATATGATATTATATTTTTCTGGGTAGCAAGAATGATTTTTTCTGCTGTGGAGCATACAAAAAATATACCGTTTAACACCGTTTTGATTCATGGACTTGTGCGTGATTCACAGGGCAGAAAAATGAGTAAATCACTCGGCAACGGAATTGACCCGCTTTTGGTTATTGACGAATACGGCGCGGACGCGCTGCGCCTTACACTTGCCACGGGAAATGCGCCGGGTAATGATATGCGTTTTTCGGACGATAAAGTTAAAGCCTCCCGTAATTTTGCCAATAAGCTTTGGAATGCCGCAAGATTTGTGCTTATGTATCTGGGTGATGATTATAATTATTGCGGATTAACGGATTGCCCTGATATTGAAGATAAATGGATTCTTTCCAAGGTTAATTCTCTTGCGAAAGAGGTTACGGATAACCTGGAAAAGTTTGAACTCGGTATCGCGCTTCAAAAGCTATATGATTTTACATGGGATGTTTTCTGTGATTGGTATATAGAAATCGCAAAAATTAGGCTTCAAAGCGGAATAGGCGCTGAAACCGCAAAGTCGGTTTTGGTGTATGTTTTAACCGATATTTTAAAGCTTCTTCATCCGTTTATGCCGTTTATAACCGAAGAGATTTATCAGGCGCTTCCGCACAGGGATGAATCCATTATGATTTCAAATTGGCCAGAATATAATGATAATCTTAATTTCTTAAATGAAGAGCTGCAGGTTGAAAAAGTAATGAAGGCGATAAGGGCAATAAGAAACCGCAGGTCTGAAATGAATATTCCGCCTAGTAAAAAATCGGCTGTTTATATTGAAACTGATAATAAAGCAGATTTTGAAATCGGAATTGAGTTTATAAAACGTCTTGCATATGCAAATGATGTTTTGGTTGATTCTTCATTCGGCGATTTGGGAAATGTAGTTACAATTATTACCGACGGAGCAAAAATTTATATTCCTCTCGGTGATCTTGTTGATTTTAAGGCGGAAAAAAAGCGCCTTGAAAAAGAATTGTCAGCTGCCAAAGATAAGTTGGAATTTATAAATAAAAAACTTAATAATCCTGGTTTTGTTAATAAAGCGCCTGAAAAAGTTGTTGCTCAAAATCGAAATGACGCTCTTAAGCTTAAAGAAACAATTCAAAATATTGAAAATTCTATTTCGGCTTTAGGTAATTAGTATTAAAAATTGCGTTGATATTTGTATTTCGTTAAAAATTTCACAATATTTAATTATATGCCTTGTACGGCTGCGGCAAGCGTATGGATGGATTTTTGATAAATCATTTGCAGCCGGAAAGGCTATGGAAGATATTATGGATTATAATCAAACCATTTCTTTTTTAATGAATAAGCAAAGACTCGGTATTATACCGGGGCTTTCACGTATGAAAAAGCTTCTTGAAGGTATGGGAAACCCGCAAAAGAATTTGAAAATTATTCATATTGCAGGCACAAACGGAAAAGGCACCGTTGCTAATATGATTGCAAACGCGCTGTCGGCAGAAGGTAAAAAAACAGGTCTGTTTACATCTCCGTGGGTAGTTGATTACAGAGAACAAATTCAGATAAATTCTAAATGGACTCCCAAAGAAAAATTATCGGAATATGTTTCGGAATATCAAAACGCCGAAGCAACTGAATTTGAACTGATTACGGCAATTATGTATAAGTATTTCTATGATGAAAAAGTTGATTACGCGGTTGTTGAATGCGGTATGGGAGGACTTGCCGATTCAACCAACGCTATAGACACTCCCGAGATTGCTGTTATTACATCTGTTTCAATAGATCATACAAATTTTTTAGGAACTTCTCTCGCAGAAATAGCTTTTCAGAAATCAGGTATTATTAAGCCGGAAAGTAAAGTTGTTCTTTATCCCAATCCGGCTTGCGAATCTGTTTTTGAAAAAAAATGCATTGAAACAAACAGTTTATTAATTAAAGTGGAAGATTTTGGAGATTTTAAGCGTAATAATCTTGAAACGGCAAAAGTCTGCCTTTCGCTTCTGGGATATAAATCCGAAATATTATATCCGCGTCTTCCTGCAAGGCAGGAAATGATTAATGATAAAATCATGATAGACGGCGCGCATAATATCGGCGGAGCGCTTTCGCTTGAAAAAAATCTTCCCGATAAAAATATTACCGCCGTTATAGGTATGATGAAAGATAAGGATGTAAAAAACTATTTGCAGATTATTGCTCCTCACTGCAAAAAAATCATCGCCGTTACTCCCGAAAACCGCCGTTCGCTTTCCGCCGAAGAATTAGCGGTTTTTGCAAAGCCTTATTGCTCTGATATATCTGTTTGCAATAATTCTCATAAAGCGATTTTGTCAGCGTTAAGCAGTGAAAATT
>JAJBVR010000084.1 GCA_020859725.1 Clostridiales bacterium
TTCTTTACCTTTTCCAAATAATGTGGATTATTATCACTGGTATTTCGGTTCGCTTCATACCGATATGCAGATAAGCAAAAAAATGACGGCGGTTTTCAATAAATTATATGAAATAAAATAACCATTTTGAATAAAAAGAAAATCTGATTTATTCAAAATGCAATAAAAAGCGTTTTATTCAAAGCGGAAGAAAAGCGGCTATATCTTCCCGGCGTGTTCGTTTGCTTTCTGCAAACAATAGAATTTGCGGAACAGCTACTGAAACGTCAGTTTATCCTTTCCCGTTTTCATCTTAACAGGAGAAACAAAATGAGTACAAATATATCAAAACAAAAGCGTAATGACTTGCTGAAAAAAATCAGAGAAATAAGAGCCTTTATTTCTGCTGCTCCGCAGGATGAAAACACGGGCAATCTGCTTTCCTATCTTTCCGATATTGAAAAAGATGTAAACGGCAAGAAATACGGGCTTGTATTTGAGGAGCACCGTGAGGAAATCGACGATATGCTGGATACCCATACCCCTGTATTAACCGAAGAGCAAGACCTGTTCATCGACAACGGCGGACAAATGAATTTTCTCATTGAGGGGGACAACCTTGCTTCTCTCGAATTACTTAAAAAAACGCATAAGGGTAAAATCGACCTTATCTATATAGATCCGCCGTACAATCGTGGTATAAATGACTTTAAGTATGACGATGATTTTATCGTTAAAACAGATGGTTATATACACTCCAAATGGCTCTCTTTCATCAATGAAAGACTTGTGATTGCAAGAAAGCTTTTGTCTGATACGGGGCTATATTTATTAGTATTGATGATAATGAACAAGCAAATTTAAAACTACTATGTGATTTTATATTTGATGAAAATAACTTTGCAGGAATGATTCCTTGGAGAAAAAGAACAGCAAAGACTGATGTTCCGTTTGGGATTTCGCAGGACTATGAATGGATACTGATATACGCCAAAAGTGACCAATTCAATGCATTTACAAAGCGAGAGAATCAAAGAAAATATTATTCAACCCCAGATATCCCAGGGCGTGAATGGAGAGCTCACGATTTAACTACGCAAAGGACGGCGGTGGAACGACCAAATAGTGCTTTCACCTTAATAGATCCTAAAAATAGAACTGAATATCCCGTAAATCCTAACCGAGTGTGGGCTGTTACGAAAGACACATTCCCTCAATATCTTAATGAGAACAGAATTATTTTTCCAGGTGACTATGATTTTTTGAAAATATCAAAGCCGCAAATGCGGTATTTTAGAGATGAAGATGAGGCTAAAGCAATCAAAAAAACAGGGAGTGTAGCTGGCGTTTCTGCAACAACTACGCAACTCCCATCTGATGTTGGTATGACCAAAGAGGGAACGGCAGATTTAGGGAAACTGTTTGCAAAAAAAGCTTTTCCATATCCCAAACCTGTTGAGTTAATCAAGTATTTGATACAAATAGGAACTGTAAATAAAGAAGATGCTCTGGTTTTGGATTTTTTCGCCGGTAGCGGCACAACAGCAGAAGCATTGCTGCGGATGAACGCACAAAACAACGGCAGCAACCGCCGTTTTATCCTCTGCACGAATAACGAGAATAATATTTGCCGTGATGTTACATATGAGCGTATCAAGCGTGTGATTGATAAAGAAGGGTATTCTGCAAGTCTTAAATACTATAAAGTTGATTATGTTCCCATTTCCGAGCGTATGTACTACGAATATGCTGACGAGTTGTTAAAGCATATCCGTGAGCTTGTTGAGCTTGAAAACGGCGTAAATTTCACGGACAATGCGGAAATCGGTATCGTCTTGACGGAAGAAGAGCTTAACGAATTTATATCAAATACAGACAGCTTTTCAAAGTGCAAAAAACTCTATATGGGGCACGATCTTTTGCCGACAGAGGAACAGGAACAGATTATTAAGGCGCGCGAAATCGAAATCAGCATCATACCCGATTACTACTATCGAGATTTACAGGAGAGATAGCGATGCAATTAAAAGAATTTCAATTAAATGCCGTAAAAAAGCTTTTTGAAGCGATGGAAACGCCCACCCGTGATATTATCCTGAAAAGCCCAACGGGAAGCGGTAAAACCATTATTCTCACCTACTTTATGCACCAATACATACAATCTTTTCCGAAAACAGTATTTGTATGGCTTACGCCGGGCAAGGGCAGCCTTAAAGAGCAAAGCAAGGCGAAAATGGACAAGTATATTCATGCTTCACAAACAAAATTGCTCTCCGATGTAATGACGGGCGGTTTTGAAGAAAACGATAACTGTTTCATTAACTGGGAAAAGCTGACGAAAAGGGGCAACAACGCCCTGAAAGACAGCGAACGCACCAATTTCTTGGAGCATATTCAGCACGCCCTGAATGACGGCTTGCATTTTGTAATTATTGTAGATGAGAGCCATCAGAACAATACAATAAAGGCAGATGAAATTATACAGTATTTTCATACGAAAAAAAATTATTCGCTGTTCCGCGACGCCGAAAGGCATAGCAAAAGCGGAAGTTATTGAAATTTCCGAAGAAGAAGTTATTGCGGCGGGACTTATCAAGAAAATGCTTGTTATCAACCAAGATTTTCCGCAAACGATTGAAACGGAAAATCAAACGGAATTTCTGCTTGAGAAAGCGATTACCAAACAGCATGAACTGCGTTTTGAATTTTTGGCAAGGAATGTGGATATCAATCCCTTGATTGTAATTCAGCTGCCGAATAAATCGGAAACATTGCAGGACGGTGTTGAACGCTATCTTGAAACCAAGGGGCTTACCTATGAGAATGGTCAGCTTGCAATTTGGCTTTCCGACAGGCACGAGAATTTAGAGGGAATTGATACTTCCAATGCAAAATCGTTGGCTGTTATCATAAAGCAGGCGGTTGCTACCGGTTGGGATTGCCCGAGGGCTTATATTCTTGTTAAACTCCGTGATAATATGGACGAAACCTTTGAGATACAAACTATAGGACGTATTCGCCGTATGCCCGAGGCGAAACATTATGAAAATGATATTCTCGACAGCTGCTATCTCTACACTTTGGACGAGAAGTTTACCGCAGGCGTAAAAATGGCGCTTGATAAAGTCGCGCTAAACGCCTGCACACTTTTTCTTAAAAATGAGTATAAGAATATAACGCTTACGGGCGAGCAGAGAACAATGATAACATCTACCCGTAATCCTCAAAAAGCATTGCAGACAATTGCTTCATATGCAGAAAAGGAATACGGAACAGGCACAAATAAGGCAGAAAACCGCACCCGCCTACAAACTGCCGGATATTAATTAAGCGAAAATATCGTAAAGCATACTCTTTCAGGTGAAACATCCACCTTCGACTTTGATTCAGCGGATATGAATAAAATTAAGGTTACAGAAAAGCTGAACACGCACACGCACGGCCGGGATTATCATCAAAAAATCGGTAAAATCGGTTTAGAGATAGGTATGGAATATTCATATATGAATACCATTATCCGAAAACTGTTTGATAAAAATTTTAAGTACAGCCGTAAAATCCTTGCGTTAGAGCCGAGAGCTATTTATGCTTTTGTAATCAACAACGTTGACCGGCTTCGCCACTTAGTGCGTGAGGGCTATGGCTTATGAAACGGCGCAGACGAAAATGGATATGCCATCAAGATCCTATTACGAATTTCACATTCCGCAGTCGTGCCTGTTTACTTACAATGGTGATGCAAAAACGCAGCTGCTTATGAAGAAAAATGTTTATCAAAACTATCTTTCTTCCGCTGCTCCCCGTTCAACGCCCGAAATAAAATTTGAAAGATTCTGCGAACGCGCAAACAGTGTGGAATGGTGGTACAAAAACGGCGATAAAGGCAATGAGCACCTTTCAATCGTCTATCAGGATAATTCAGGCAAACAAAAGCTCTTTTATCCCGACTACATTGTAGGCGTTAACGGTGAGCTTTGGATTATTGAAACAAAGGGTGGTTTTGACCGCAGCGGAAACAGCCAAGACATTGATTTATATACACCGAAAAAATTCAAGGTGCTTAAAGATTATCTGGATGCACACAAGCTAAAAGGCGGCATTGTTCGTAATGACGCCGTAACGGATGAGCTGTGCATTTGTACGGATACTTATTCCGAAGATATTAACGATGATAACTGGGTAGTATTAAGCAGTATTTTGGAATAATGGAACACACATTGAGGATAAGTGAAAGCAACTAAAATATTCACCTGCAAAAAAAGACAAATGAAAACGGGTTGGCATATCGCTGTGCTAACCCGTTTTTAACGTATAAATTAAAGCATTGTTTAAATTATGTTAAGGCGGCTTTATATGCGAACCGCTCTCATACAGATACGCACATAATCAACAAACCATTTTCCGTTTTTATAAAGCTTAGGGCGGCAGATTTCAACAGCCTCATCAATGATACTGTTTTTAATATTTTCATCAATCTCTAAAAAAGCGGATGTTATAAACATATTTATCCAATTTTTCAATCCGTTTTCACCTTTTTGCTCGGTGGGGCGATTATAAAGAATGGCATAATTAACGCAAAAGCCGTTTTTTTCCAACAACGGCGCCAACTCGCCTATCGACTTAAAATTAAAATCAAAACGATATTTCAAAGAATGATTTTCAAACGCTTTTTCAAGAGCTTTATGAACAGCTTGCGCGCAGCCTTTTCCGCCGAATTCAAAAACCAGTTCCCCGCCCTTTTTTATATTCAACGCAAGATTTTTTATTAATTTATCATGGTTTTCAATCCAATGAAAAACCGCATTGGAAAATATTGCGTCCGCTTTATTTTCAAGCTTAAAATCAACCGCATCAGCGTTTATGAACTTCAATTCTTTATGCAGTTGCGCAGCTTTTTCAAGCATTTCACAGGATGAATCAATTCCAAGCACACTATACCCCTTTTGAAATAATTTTTCGGTAAGCGCTCCGTTTCCGCATCCCAAATCAACAACAAAAGCGCCCTTGGGAACCGTTAATAAATCCATAACGCCCTCGCCGTATTTATACACAAAATCAAAATTATCTGTGTAATCCTTTGCGTTCCATTCGTTTTTCATTTTTAAATAGACTCCTCAAATTAAGCATAAAATCCATCCGCTTAAAGGCGATGAATTTGTTTTTTATTTTTGGTTTTAACATTAACAATATATATTCCGATGCATACAAGAATAAGCGAAAAAAGATTTTGGCGCATTGTAAAATGAAACTGCAATAGTAAAAAGAATATCCATAGTGATGAA
>JAJBVR010000192.1 GCA_020859725.1 Clostridiales bacterium
CATAAAAGTTGAAATAATTTATATATATTAAATAAAAATTTGCTGTTTTTTAATGTGTGGAAAGCGCCTTTTCGCAAAATATGAAAAAGAATTGTAAAAGAGCGTCAATAATGGTATTTTTTTCTTTTTGCAAACAGGGAAATCACAGATATGCAAAACGCAAAAATCTCCGCTGCGCTTATTGCCCACCAAATTCCGTCAAAACCGAAAAAATAAGGAAGAATCAATACGGAAAGCATTTGAAAAACAAGTGTTCTTAAAAAAGATATTGCCGCGGAAACAACCCCGTTGCTGAGAGCGGTAAAAAATGATGATGAAAAAACATTGAAGCCAGCCAGAATAAACGAAAATGAAAACAGCTTAAACGCACGCCGCGTTATTTCAAACAATTCAGCGTCATACCCAACAAATATTTTACCCAAAGGAGTGGCAAGAAGCTGTGCCAGCGCCATCATCGTTACACCGGCAGCGCCCATAAGAAACATGCTTTTTTTAAGCATATTTTTCAGTTCCGAATGATTTTCCGCACCGTAATGATAGCTTATAACAGGCGCCGTGCCAATGGTATATCCTATATAAACGGCAATAAAAATGAATTGAACATACATCAGAACGCCGTAAGCGGCAACACCGTTTTCACCCGCAAATTTAAGCAGTTGCATATTATAAACCATGCTTGCCAGCGAACCGGATATATTAGTCATCAGCTCGGAGGCTCCGTTTGTGCACGCTTTAAGTAAAGCCGTAAATTCCAGCCGCGTTTTTGTGAGCCTGAGCAGACTTGTATTAGGGCGCAAAAAATAAATAAGAGGAAGCAATCCCCCTATGCACTGGCTTAATCCTGTTGCCAATGCCGCTCCGGCAACTCCCTGACCAAAGCCCACGATAAAAAGTGCGTCCAGCGCAGTATTTGTTAATCCCGCGGCAATCGTTGTGAGCAAGCCAAGCTTTGGTTTTTCGGCGGTTGTAAGAAAGGTTTGAAACACATTTTGCAGCATATACGCAGTATTGAAAAGCAAAACGGTTCTGCCGTAAGCAACACAGTCATTAAGCATTGCCGGGGTTGCGCCAAGCGCCAGGGCAATAGGGCGGATAAATATAATTCCGGCGGCGGAAAATATTATTCCGCTTATAACAGTAAAATTTACCATCATTGTAAAACAGCGGTTTGCTTTGTCTTTATCGCCCTCTCCCAGCGTTTTGGCAACAAGGGCGCTTCCTCCCGTTCCTATCATAAAGCCTACTCCGCCCAAAATCATTATAAACGGCATAACAAGATTTATTGCCGCAAACGGAATTTTGCCGACGAAATTTGAAACAAATAATCCGTTTACCACTCCGTATACGGATGTAAACACCATCATTATAATCGGCGCCGCGCAAAAGCGCATAAGTTTGCCGTATGTAAAATGGTCTGATAACCGAATTTTCATAAATTTTTCCTTTCCGCTCCGTAATCCGTTTAATCGGTTTCATTTAATTGCAGATTATGCATACTGCTCTTAAATAAATCCGTGTATTTTCTGAATAATTCCATAAATGCATTTTGCTCCGCCTCGCTCAGCCCCGACAAAGCTTTTTGTTCAAGTGCAATAACCCTGTCTATGGTTTTCCGGGAAAAGGCAATCCCCAAAGGAGTAAGGCGTATATATTTGCTTCGGCGGTTTGATGCGCTTTCAAATTCAATATAACCCTCTCTTTCAAGCTTCTTTAAGGCGGAATTAACCGTTTGCTTTGGCTGATATATTATATTGCAAACCTCGCTTTGAGTTAAATATGAATCGCAATCCCTGAGCGAATATATTATCCAAAACGCGCAGTCCGGCAAGCCGAATTTTTTTGCCGCTTCGTGATAAAGCTCATCATTTTCCTTAATAATTTTATTAAACTCATAATTTTTTTGAAATATTTTCCATATATGCCTCCTCATATTAAGTCCGAAATCGGACTTATGTCAATAAAAATATATAAAAAATTCGGGTTTTTGTATTCTTACGCAAAAATCCGAATTTAAAGCCGTATATATTAAATTTATCACCATCCAAACAGCGATATGTGATTATCAAGCAATGATATTTGCCGCATTTCAAAATCGCTTAATTCAAAATCAAAAATATCAAAATTTTCTTTAATTCTGCCCGGGTGCACGGATTTGGGGATAACTGCGATTCCGTTTTGCACAAGATATTTCAAAGCCGTCTGAGCGGCTGTTTTTCCGTGATTTTTTCCCGCGCGCACCAAAGCATTTTCGTTAAAAATATTCTTTTTCCCCTGCGTAAAGGGCGCCCAGGACTGCATTGCGCAGCCAAGCTTTTCAAGAGCGCTTTTTAAATCAAGCCGCGTATTATAAACATGTGATTCCATCTGATTGACCATCGGTGCGATTTCGCACCGGTTTATAAGCCGTAAATATTCTTCTTTGCTGAAATTTGAAACGCCGATTGCCTTTATCCTCCCTTTTTTGCATTCATCTTCAAGGGCTTTATACATTTCAGCGGCGTGTTCGCAGGGCTCGTGAATCAGGCAAAGGTCTATATAATCCGTTTGCAGCTCAAAAAGTGATTTCTCAACCGCGATTTTAGCTTTTTCAAAGCTTTGCGCGTTTTTAAAGATTTTTGTTGTTATAAAAATATCTTCCCTTGCTGCGCGGCTTTTTCTTACGGCATTACCCACAATTCTTTCGTTTTCATACATTTGCGCCGTGTCTATAAGCCGGTATCCCGTTTCCAGGGCGCAAATAATGCTTCTTTCGCCCTCTTCGCCGCGTATATTCCAGGCGCCGAGACCAAGCATAGGCATTTTTACACCGTTTCTCAGAATTTTATACTCCATAAACATCCTTTCCGCTCATTAATAAGGCGCAGGCAGATTTAATTGCTTTTAAATCCGTTAAATATCTTAACGGATTTTTGCGTAAAGCGCGGCGGCAGAAGCTTACAAACCGTGCTTAAAGCATTAAAAAAATAAAATTTTTATTTTCTGCGGTCTTTTCTTATAAAGGGTTCGGAAATACTTTCACAAATGAGCATTCCGTATTTTTCCGGGCGTCTGTAGGCATTTCCGTGAACCTCGTTTTGCCTGTATTTGCGCAATTCGTCAATGGGAAAATCGGTAATGTATATGCCCTCGCGTTCACCCGCTTCAATTATAAGCGTATCTCTTGAGCCGTTTGCATCATTGTATGCAATTCCGTCAAAAGCGGTGGAATGCCCGTTGCAGTCCGGTTTGCCAAACGGATAATTACAGGTGGCTATTCCAAGCATATTTTCATAGGCTCTTGCCCTGAGCTGTGAAATTCTGTTTATTTCCATAGGGCAGGCATTGGGCGCCAAGATTATTTCAGCGCCCTTCAGCATAAGTATTCTTGCGCTTTCTGGAAATTCGCGGTCATAGCATATCATTGCACCTATGGTTAAATTCCCGCTTTTTGTGTTCAATTCAGCAGTGTAAAAATCATCTCCGGCGGTAAGTAAGCGTTCGTCTGAGAAATCGCAGGTGTGCACTTTTGAGTATTTAATATCAAGCTTCCGAATCTGTCAAAAATGCAAACCGTGTTTTTGGGAAACGGGCTGAAAGCTTCCAGAAATGTTATTCCTATTGCCATATTAAGCTCTTTTGCAAGTTTTTTAAAAGAATTTACAAATTCGCCGTTTTCAGGCACGGAAAGCTTTTTTAATTCCTCCGGGTTTCGGGGAATGGTGCAGCCGCAGTTGTACATTTCGGGGGAAAGCGCTATATCCGCGCCGGCATTCTTTGCCCTTTGGCAATAATCTATGCCCTTTTTGAGGTTTTTGCTTTCTGAAGCTTCGGGAAGTATCTGAAGCAGCGCCGTTTTAAAGCTTTTCATATCCAATTAAATTTCCTTTATATAATCTTATTGCGCGAATCCGTATTCCGCTTAAAAATATCTAATTAATTTCTGATTTCATATAAATTTTCTTAAATTAAAAATTTATCTGTATTTACGCCCTCCAGCTTTAAAAGCTTAAGCTTTTTGCTTATTCCGCCGGAATATCCCGTAAGACGGCCGTTCGCGCCCACAATTCTGTGGCACGGGATGATTATGGATATGGGATTGTGTGCCGCCGCGCCGCCAATCGCCCGCGCCGACACATTCTTTTTATTCAGCCGCGCGGCAATTCGGTTTGCCAGCTCGCCGTAAGTAACCGTTGAGCCGTAAGGAATTTTGCAAAGCTCTTTCCAAACCTCTTTTCTGAAATCGCTTCCTTTCAGGGATAAATTCAGCTCGGATATTTCGGGCCTTTCTCCGCTGAAATATCGGTAAAGCCAGCTTTTTGCCTGAATAAGAACGGGATTGCTTTCCGAAAACAGGGCTTCGCTTTCCTTAAAATTTGGAAAAAATTTTTTGCCCCTCAAACAAAACGCCTGTAACCGCGCCGTTCTTTTCGGCAATCAAAATTTTTCCTATGGGCGAGTCAAATTCGCAAATATATGTCATAATAAGCGCTCCATAATCAGTTCGTCCTCTTTTTCAAGCATAATTTTATAACCCATATCAAGATACCATTTAAAAGCGTAATTTTCTTTTTGAACGGATAGGGATGTGCTTTTAAATCCGTTTGATTTAAGAAAGGCCGTCATTTTTTCCATAAGGGCGGAGCCTATTCCCATACCCCGGTATTCTTCCGAAACGGAAATTGCGGTTTCCGGAATGTTTTTGCCCAAATAAGCAAATCCCTTAATCAGCCTTGACCACGCCGCTCCGATTATTTTGCCGTTCATCTCTGCGCACAGGCAGAAATCCCCCTTGTTTTTCCGAAATTTTCAATATATATTTGAAGCTCGGGCAAAAATATAATTTCTCTGCCGGGCTTATCGGCTTCATTTTTGATGAAAATTGCCTTATATAGAAAATCGCTGAGTGAAGCATATTCACTTTCTTCCATCGGTCTGATTTTATATTCCACAGTGTTTTCCTCTCCATAGCGTTGGGCGTGTTTCCGTATGTATTATATCATATTGCAAAAAAGTATTAAACAGGGATTTTGCCGTTTTAAAATTTATTTCAGGCTCATTATTTGTGAAAAATCCATATTTTTTATTTTATATATTTACATTTTTTATTAAAATTGTTAAAATAAGTATAAAGCGTTATTAAATAAGGCGGAATATCTTATATTTTCATTGCAAAAAAAAATTTTTTGTTTTTTATAAAATTTTTTTTCACAAAATTGGAAAAACCAATGATATTATAT
>JAJBVR010000059.1 GCA_020859725.1 Clostridiales bacterium
CCTTTGAAGTCTTCTTCGATACTCTGTTGCACTTGACTTGACAATTCAAGTATTTTAAAAGTTCGCGCAGGGTTGTGCCAAGCATCTTAAACCTTTTTGAAAGCAGTGAAAAAGAAGCTGAGGAAATTTTTGTTTTGTGTAAGGACAAAGAGCAAAGAGACAAGCTTATAAAAGCTTTTTCGGAAAATGCCGGCATTCAGTTAAGCACTCTTGATGAAACTTTTCTTGAAATAACAAACGCGGGAACGGATAAGGGAGCCGCTTTTAAATTCCTGTGCGGTTATCTGAATATTCCGCTTAAAAGCAGTTTGGCTTTCGGTGATAATAATAATGACGTAAGCCTTTTGAGGGCGGCGGGTGTTTCAGTTGCTATGGGAAACGCCGCTGAAAATTTAAAAAATGAAGCCGATTTTATAACGCTTTTCAATGAAAATAACGGAATTGCCGCGGTGCTTAACGCATTATAATGATAAATTTGTGGTTATATTTCACAAAAAATCCGCTTAAAATAATGAAATGTGGTTGCATTTTGCGAAACTTTGCACAAAAATATTGACTTAATCATTTTGTGGTACTAATATATAAAATATAAAGCGGATATGCTTTATTAATATTGATTTTTATTATATTATGTGGAAAGGATTTTAATTATGGCAAACACAAAATCAGGCGCTGCCAAAAAGGCTGCAAGGGCAATTAAAGAAACTGCTCAAACAGTTGAAAAAGACGTTAAAGCCGCAGCTTCCGAATCGGTTAAGGCGGCGGAAAAGGCTGTTAAAAAAACTGCCGCTAAATCCGAAAATGTTAAAAAGGCAGCAAAAGCCGTTAAAGAGAAAGCAGAAAAAACAGCTAAAAAAACTCAGCCGAAAAGCGCAAAAGCAGAAGTTTATTTTGAATTTGCGGGAAAGCAGATAACCACCGATTATGCTGCCGAGGCGGCAAAAAAAGGCTTATGTTGAGGCGGGAAACAAAGCGTCTTCAATAAAATCCGTTAAGGTTTATGTAAAAGCGGAGGATAATGCCGTTTATTATGTTATTAACGATTCTGTAAGCGGCAAAGCCGAATTATAATATTTCAAAACAATTTAAAGAACTCTTCCGTTAAAGGAGGGTTCTTTTTTTATGCCGCGCCGGATTAATAATCGTTTCATTGTTGATAAAAGTAACGGCATATGATAGAATTAAAATATCAATATTTATTTAATGGATGTGCAGTTATGAAAAGCAAGAAAAAAATATGGGAAGTAATCATTCCCGTGGCAATAGCCGTAATTGTTGTGTGCGGCTTTGCAGTAAGCGGCCATATAACAAAGAATTTTGACAGTTTAACGCCAACCGCTCAGAGCGAAACCCAAACGGTAACAGAGTCGCCGACCGTTTCATACTCAAAGGTTAATCTTGTGGCGGCGGGTGATAATCTTATTCACAACACTCTGATTGCCGCCGGGGAAAAGGATGATGGAACCTATGATTATTCATCCTTTTATCAATATATAAAAAATGATATTTCAGCCGCGGATATAGCGGTTATAAACCAGGAAACCATGCTTGGAGGCAGTGATTTTGAATATACCGGCTATCCTATGTTCAACACTCCCTGGGAAGTGGGCGAGGCGGCTATAGACGCGGGATTTGATATTTTTACCTGCGCTACCAATCATTCAATGGATGTGGGCTTTTCGGGCATAGAGCAGGAATGTAAGTTTTTTGATGAACACCCCAAGGTTGTTCACGTAGGCACCAACGATACCGAGGAAGATTATAATACGGTTACTTATTACGAAAAAAACTCAATTAAATTTGCGGTTTTAAATTATACATACGGAACAAACGGTATTTCACTGCCCGAAAGCAAGCCGTGGTGTGTTAATATGATTGATAAGGATAAAATTACATCAGATGTTAACACGGCAAAGCAAAACGCGGATGTAATTATTGTTTTTCCGCACTGGGGCACTGAAAACAGCACCTCTGTTTCCGATTATCAGAAAGAATATGTTCAGCTGTTTTCGGATTTGGGCGTTGATATTGTTATAGGCGCCCACCCGCACGTTCTTCAGTCGGTTGAATGGGTTGAAAATAAAACAACGGGCAAAAAAATGCTTGTTTATTATTCGCTGGGAAATTTCATTTCTCACCAAACCAGCCTTAATCAGCTTTGCGGCGGAATGGCGCAGATAACAATAGAGAAAAACGGCGATGAAATCTCCGTTACAAACGCGAAGCTTGCCCCCGTTGTGTGCTGGTACAAGGCAACCGGAGCCGATTATCAGTTTGCGGTTTATAAATTATCCGATTACACGGATGATTTGGTAAAAACACATAAGCAAAGCGGCGCAACTCCTCAGTATTTTACGGAATATGCAAAAAAGGTTGTGCCGGAAGAGTTTTTAAACCTTAATTAATTTAGTGATTTTCAACAAATGATTTTAATGCTGTTTGTTAAAATTTAACATAATAACAAATTTTTTAAAAACATATTGACTTTTTTATGCAAACGGAAATATAATGAATATGTAATAAGAACAAAGGCGTTCCGAATGGTATCGGAGCGCCTTTTTGTTTTTAATTCATTTTTAAATTTTGAGAGGAGTTGCTTTATTATGAGCAAGCTAACCAAGGAAGATGTGCTTAGAGACGCGCAGGAAAAAAATGTTGAATTTGTAAGGCTTCAGTTTACAGATGTTTTCGGCCTTATGAAAAATGTTGCAATCACGGTTTTGCAGCTTGAAAAGGCGCTGGAAAACGAGTGTATGTTTGACGGCTCTTCAATCGACGGATTTGTAAGAATTGATGAATCGGATATGTATCTTCATCCGGATCTTGATTCCTGGGCTATTTTCCCGTGGAGAACTTTCGGCGGAAAAACAACAGGCCGGCTTATTTGCTCGGTTTATATGGCAGACAATAAAACGCCTTTTATGGGCGATCCCAAAAACGTGCTTAAAAAGGTTATGAGCGAAGCGGCTGAAATGGGATACAGCTTTAATGTTGGTCCTGAGCTTGAGTTTTTCCTGTTTAAGCGTGATGAGGACGGAAAACCCACCACGGAAATGACAGACCACGGCGGTTATTTTGATCTTAATCCTATTGACGCCGGTGAAAACTGCCGTCGTGATATTTGCCTTGCACTTGAGGATATGGGATATGAGATTGAGGCGTCGCACCATGAGGTTGCCGAATCGCAGCATGAAATTGATTTTAGATTTGATGATGTTATGACAACGGCAGACAGAGTTATGACATTTAAGCACGTTGTTAAAACATATGCCACAAAGCATGGTCTTCACGCCACCTTTATGCCAAAGCCCGTTTTCGGAATAAACGGCTCCGGAATGCACACCAATATGAGCCTTTACAAGCTTGAGGACGGCTCAAACGCTTTTGATGATCCAAGCGATGAGCTTGGGCTTTCGGAAACAGCTTATCATTTTATCGCCGGAATAATGGCGCATATTAAAGGAATAGCGGCGTTTTCAAACCCAACCGTAAATTCATATAAAAGACTTGTTCCCGGTTATGAGGCTCCCTGCTATATCGCCTGGTCCGCGTCAAACCGTTCAAGCCTTGTTCGTATACCCGCGGCAAGAGGAAAGGGCACTCGTGTGGAGCTTCGCTGCCCTGATCCAACCTGCAACCCGTATCTTGAAATGGCGCTTTGCCTTGCAGCAGGCCTGGATGGAATCAAAAACAAGCTTGAAGCCCCTGCTCCGGTTGATTACAATGTTTTTGAGCGCACTATGGAAGAATTGCAGGAAGCAAAAATAGATTGTCTTCCCGGAAGCCTTGAAGAAGCAATCTATGCGGCAGAGGCGGATCCGTTTATCAGGGAAACGCTCGGGAAGCATGTGTTTAACGCATATATCGGCGGTAAAAAATGTGAATGGGATGAGTACCGCACACAAATTTCGCAGTGGGAAATAAACAGATATTTGAAGAAATAATTTTTTGTTGCCCTCTCTTTAGGCAGAAATGCCGTTTTGACCGGCGTGTATTTTAATGCCGGTCGATATAATAACAAACGGCTCCGATGAAATTTATCAATCGGCGCTGTTTTGTATGCTTTTTCATTTGGATTTTTAAATAATTAAATAATCAAATTATGAAGTTGCTCTTCTTTTTAAAAATTTTTTGCCTATGAATCCGAATCAGTTATATTGTAAAGCTTATCAGGATAATCAGTCATAATGCAGTCTGCGCCTACGGATGAAAGATATTCCAAATCATTTTCATTGTTAATCGTCCAATATTGAACAGCAATATTATTTTTATGAGCATAGTTTATTACCGTGGCGGTGCCTAAATTGGCAATAAGGCGGTACGGCATATTATATGGTATTTGAAGCGCAATATATTTTGGGTTGAAATCCTTGTCATCTGTAATAGCGGCTTTGTAAAAAGAGAGCACCTCTTTTATTGTTGCGCTTCGCGCCATATCGGGGTAGTGTTCATCAACATAAAGCGAAACTTCTTCATGAAATGTGCCGAATACCGTATCGTTAAGCAGATTTCTTTCCTTAAGAATTTCATAAAGTATGTCAACGCCTTTTTTGCCCTCTTCTCCGCTGTTTTTTATTTCAATAATATAATCAAAATCCGGGCTTATTGATGTTAAATAATCCAGCGCGCCCTCAACTCTGAGTATTTTAAGCTCCTCCGGCACCTGCTCTCCATGTAAATCGGCATATGGAGTTTCTCCTTTTTCGTTTTCAAACTTTGCACCCATATTAAGGCGGCGCAGTTCCTCATAGGTATAGTCCTGCGGATAAACGTCTTTTTTGCCGAATATTTTTTCACTGTCCGATGTTCTGTCTAAGGTATCGTCATGCAGCAAAACCAGCACATTGTCTTTGGTTATATGAAGGTCAAATTCAAATATGTCAACCGAAAAATCGCTGTTTTCGGCACAGTATTTAAACGCCGTAAGGGTTTCCTCGGGAGCTATTCCGCTGCCGCTTCTGTGCGCGCTTACCTGAGGAACGCTGACATTTGCGATGTACGGATTATCATTTTCATATACAATTATATCTTCAGGAGAGGAGCGCCATGTGCAGGAAATTATTACTGCCGCGATTATTGCCGCGATTATTGCCGCAATTATTATTGCCGCGGTTCTGCTCTTTTTTGTTTTGGTTTTGCCCGGAATACGTGCTTTGGTTTTCATTTTTTATTTCCTTTCGATTTTATGCTGCTTATAAT
>JAJBVR010000100.1 GCA_020859725.1 Clostridiales bacterium
CCCCCTTTGAAGTCTTCTTCGATACTCTGTTGCACTTGACTTGACAATTCAAGCTCTCAAAAGTCAGCGTTAGCATTGCTCCTTCTTCAATCTCAGGGATACCGAGATACCCGGTGTTCTGCCAAGCGGAGGCCATAACCTTACTTCCGTCTTCAAATGTGAAGTACGCAAGAATATTTCGTTTCTTGCCCCAACGCTTGCAGTCAAGGCGTGCCTTAAATACGCCGTCTCTTTCATTGGTCAGGTATTCATCTACACAAATACCTTTTTCTTCAAGTTGTCTTAATGATGAATAAGCTCTCATAATAAAAATCCTCCTTAATTTTAATTTGATGCCAAAATGATGCCACAGGAAATTTCAGAGCATAAAAAAGCGACACCACTCTGATGCCGTCATTCACCGAGAAACATATCGAGGGAATCCATAAGTTCGTTTTCTTCTTCGGACAGTGCTTTGGTGGGCTGTGCTGATTCCATCTGTATTACAGAAAGATTTTGCAAGCACTCACGAATAGTTTTTCGGATAACATCTGCTATTTCTGTGTATAGCTCATAAAATTGATTGATAGCAGTAATAACTGCCTTGTTTTTTGAATCCGCTGTATTTTTTAAATGCTCCCAAGCCTTGCGGTCAGCTTCGTTATCCAAGTTAAACCGAAGGCTCATTCGTTTAATACTCATAACGCACCGCCGTTTTTAATTAATTTCATTTCCAGCATTCGTTCATAGCCTTTGGCAGTAGCGCAAATATCATCGTTTACAGTAATACGGTTTTCGTCATATTCGGCAAAATTATGGATCATACAACCGCCTCCACCGACAATATACAGCTTCATCAGTTTTGAATCGTAGCCGTGTTCACGCAGTCTACGAAAAATACCTGTTACATATTCTCTTGCGGTTTGGATAATGGTCTTCAGATATTCACCGTCAACATCTGCTGTGCCGAAACGAATCACACGGGTAATCATTTCTTCAGGTGGCTCTGCGTGATGAACTCTCATCAGATTTTCACGGATTTGGAGCATACACTGGTGCGTTCCGAATTTCTCGGTAAAACAGCGGTTGGGGTTCGGCTTTTTATCATTGACGAACATAATATTCATCGTGCCGTTTCCAATATCGCAGAGCATATTTACACCTGAAAAATCGGATAAGTGATTGACAATAGCGGCAAATCCCTGCGGGTAAACATCTGCGCCGACAATGCGGATATGATAATCCTTGCCTTTGAAATTGAAATCAACTGTTTCGTTCTTCAGCAAATATCGTTTGAATTCTTCTCGCTGTTCGCTTACCCAAGTCAGCGGAAGCCAGGCGGCAATCAATACATCAGCAGAATAGATTTTTGCAATATTCAGCTCTCGTGCGATTGCCGCAAGCGTCAGAACATAATAATCTTCATCCAGCATTTTATCTGCCGAAAACTCCTTATGTTCTGCGCCGATCAGATAATACTTGTTATTCCAAACAAGCAGGTTATCTTTGAAAATTGGTTCTTTATCATATACGGTCACACCTGTCTGGAAACAGCAATTAGCCGTTTTCATATTTCCATAGCCGTGGTCAATACCGATGATATAGGTTTCTTTATATTTTTTCATTGTGATTGTCCTCCTTGATATTAATGATTTCTTGTTTGCTGCCCGAAAAAACAGGGCAGACACCACTACTTATCATCAAACAGCTTTGGTGTCCGCATTGCATACATAGGGTATTCTTAGTTTTGATTTGTTCCGATTTTATTAGATGGTACTGTGTCATAAAGTCCTCCTTCTCCGTTTTTGGGCGAAAAAATAACACCTGCCGATTTTTACATCAACAAGTGTTATCAGATGATTTTCTTTTGGCTGAATCCGAAATCCTCGCCGCTGAACTTCTCGTAAGCCAGCCCGATTTTTCGGATGCGCTTGTGAACGGCGCTGTGCGTTCTGAATCCGAGCTTTTCCGCAATTTTCTCAAGCGTTATACCCTCCATACGCATGGTAAGGATTTGCCTGTCCGTTTCGCCGAGCGAAGCTAAAAACTCGCTTGCCGCCATCGGCTCTAAAACAGTATGGTTCATATTGCTGTTTTCATCGGGGATATCCCATTCCATACCGTCGTTGTTTTCAGCATACCGTTCCTTGATTTCTTCAAGAGATTCGACCGTAACATTCTTGGCACGGGTGTGATGCCACTTGCGGTAAAAATCAATTTTTTGCCGACTGTTCCGATAATCAAAATCTTCAAAGCAGCGGAACTCCTTTGCGGTATCAATGACAGCTTTCATATTATTGTGCGCCATTGTCTGAGGAACGAGCCAACTGAACAGATCGTAGGTTTCTTCTTCCGACACATAGCCGAAGATTTCATCCACACCTCCGTTCTTTAACAACTCCTTTGCTGCCGGAAGAATCTTTTCCTCCTGCATTTCCTGAATCCAGTATGGCGCTGCGTGGGCGAAAATCCAAGACGGCTCATAACCGGAATAGATTTCACGCTTTGCACCCAGTCCCATAAACGGCCAGACCATAAACGCATAAGCGTCGATAATGGCAAGCAGAAACAAATCGCTTTCTACCATAGCGATTGCGTCCCAGCTTTGCAATAGCTTTCTCGGATTGCGGGGAATGCTGTTCAGTTCCGAACCGCACCTGTCCAAAATGGATTTCGGAATAAAGTAGAATGCAGGGATAAAGTCCGCATTGCGAAACGGCGTGATCTCACCGTTTTTTCTTTTCAATAATATCGGCATATTTTGCGCCTCCTTTCCAGAGAGGCAAGCTCTCTATGTATTAATCGACGCGAAAATATTGTATTGTTCCCGAAAATTTAAAAATATTATATCATATCTCAGCGTCCCATAAAACTCCCTTTGCGTAAATAAACGCAAAAAGCCCCGATGAGTACAGAAAAATCTGAATCTCATCGGGGCAGTCTTTATGCTATGTCCGTACATTCGATTAGCGGATTGTCTTTCTTTAAAATGGAGGGGACAATTTTCGTGTCATACTTTTCGGGTAAAATAGATTACTCGGAGGTAAATCAAAATGAAAGGACGAATTTTAACAGAAAAAATAATTGGGGACTTTTCCTGCTATCTCAAAAGAGAGGAGAAAAGCGAAAACACTATAGGAAAATATTTGCGGGATGTGCAGGCGTTCGCTGCATATTTAGGCGGCGCGGAGATTACGAAAGAAACGGTCATTGCCTATAAAAACAAGCTGCTCTCCGAAAACTATGCAGTGCGAAGTATCAACTCTATGATGGCTTCCATCAACAGCCTGTTCTCATTTTTAGGCCGGACGGACTGCAGAGTGAAATCAATCAAGCTACAACGACAAATCTACTGCTCCGAAGAAAAGGAACTGACCAAAGCGGAGT
Source organism: Clostridiales bacterium (assembly GCA_020859725.1). Taxonomy (GTDB): domain Bacteria; phylum Bacillota; class Clostridia; order Oscillospirales; family Acutalibacteraceae; genus Eubacterium_R. Next base: position 3,367 of record JAJBVR010000100.1, read on the forward strand.
ATATGCGGCTGGTAAATACTGCTAAGCAGAAAGGCAACGAGCGGCTGAACCTTATCTTGCAGACAATCTGCGGCACAGGGATCCGTGTGAGCGAGCTACAATACATAACGGTGGAGGCTGTTAAAAACGGAGAAGCAATCGTATCCCTTAAAGGAAAACACGGTCTGTATTTATCGTGAAAGAATTGAAAAAGAACCTGCTCCGCTATGCAGCGGAGCAAGGGATATCATCAGGTACAATTTTTATTACAAGAACGGGCAGACCGATGAGCCGCACAAACATCTGGCGGGAGATGAAAGGACTGTGTGGGCAGGCAGGCGTGAGTCCGCATAAGGTGTTTCCGCATAACCTGCGGCATCTGTTCGCAAGGGTGTTTTACGGCATTGAAAAGGATATTGCAAAATTAGCCGATATTTTAGGTCACAGCAGTATCAACACCACAAGAATTTATATCGTTTCCACCGGCAATGAACACCGCAAAAGAATGGAAAATATGCGGCTGATCCTATGAAAAAAGCCACCGAAATCGGCGGCTGAGTACATAATCCGCGTTATGTTGCAAACGGACATACCAAACCTATTTTATTTATATTATTATATCATAGCTCGAGAGAAAATTCAAACAGTTTGGCGAAGAAAAGTATGATTTTACGGGATATTGTCGAATGAAAGCAGCACAAATAAGCCTTTCCAAAGCAAATTCTGAAAAGGCTTGGCTTTCTGCATTCATTTTTAAATGCTGTCTACGACTCTAAAATGATTCGGTACGTTTAAGCTGCAAATTTTATCCTGCGTTTATAACATAACGCGGATTATGTTGCATTTCACTAACCGAGGGAGGAAATAGAGATGGCACTTGCCAAAATTATCAAATATGAGGGGGATAACTCCACTTTTGTCTGGAAGTCCCCGATTGAAGATTTCAACACCTTGTCTCAGCTTATCGTCCATCAATCCCAAGAGGCTGTTTTCTTTAAAAACGGCCAGGCGCTGGACTTGTTTGAAGCAGGAAGATATACGCTTGAAACACAAAATATTCCTTTGCTCAGGCGCTTTTTGAATCTGCCAACCGGTGGAAAAACACCGTTTCACTGCGAGGTGTATTTTATAAACAAAACACAGCAGATGGCGATTAAATGGGGCACGGACAGTCAGGTGCGGTATATGGAGCCGACATATAAATTCCCTCTCCAGATCGGCGCTTCCGGTGAAATGACTCTTTCTGTCAGTGATTCCCGCAGGCTCCTTACCAAACTGGTCGGAACAGAATCCAACCTTACGCAAAGTGGGTTTGTTACGCAGTTCCGTTCTTATCTGATGTTCAAAATCAAGCCATATATTGCGGCAACGATGCAAAGCGCTCCTTACAGTATTTTTGAAGTAGACGCGCATATGGATGAATTTTCGTCCGCATTAAAAAGTGCATTAACACCGGATTTCAATGAATACGGAATTGGCCTCGACAAATTTTTTGTTACGACAATCGCCAAGCCGGACGGCGAAACGGCTTATGAAAAGTTCAAGGAGATACATATCCGGCAATATGCGGATATCGCAGAGGCAAAGTTGAGACAGCAAGCCGATGTCATCCATGCCGAAACCGAGGCAAAAAAGACAGTTATTGAATCGCAGGCAATGGCGACAAAGCGTGCTCAGGAAGGATATACCTATCAGCAGGAGCGCGGTTTTGATGTCGCAGAAAAGGTGGCCGAAAACGAAGCAGTCGGCGAGTTTACCAATATGGGTGTCGGCTTAGGCACAATGGCAGGCGTCGGCGGTGCTGTCGGCGGCATGGTAGGCGGTATGATGAACGACGCCATCGGACAAGTTTCCGCTCCTGCACAGGCTGATGGTGGGCTTGACGCTTTTAAAATGAAGCTGGAAAAACTAAAGTTGATGAAAGAAAGCGGCATTTTGTCCGAAGAAGAGTTCAATGCTGCAAAACAGGAACTTTTGAAAAATTTATAAGGAGAGAACGACAATGAAACTGAATAGAAAAAAGGATATCCATAGCAGCAGTTTTGATTTTACTGGCTTTATTTAATGTGATTGCTTTTCTTCTGCCGACGGTGCACGGTATTACATTTTGGATAGGTTACAGCTTTGTGACCTTGGCTGTCATTTTGTTTGCGGCAGTTATACTGTTTCTTTTTGACTCGGAAGACAAAAAAAGAACCTTTTTGCGTCTTCCGCTGGTTTCTATTGCATGGATTTATCTGATTCTGCAAACAATTGTTGGCCTTGGACAGATCCTCAATCCGTCGTTCCCCTATGTCCCGGCGCTGATCATCAACGGTTGTCTGGCAGGATTTTTTATCATTCTTCTCTTGGCGTCAAAAACCGCCGGAGAATCCATTGAAAAGCAGGAAGCGCATATTGCGGAAAAAGTATATTTTATCAATAATATGCAGTTTCTTCTGTCCTCTGTCAAAACAGACGATGCGGAGATTACACAAAAAATCAATGCTTTATCGGAGGATATCAAGTTCAGCGATCCTATGAGCCATTCCATGCTCAGCGAACTGGAAAAGCAAATCGAAGCAAAAATTATTCTTTTAAAAGCGGATGTTTCGGATAAAGAGAAAGCAATGGCGGATATCGAAGGTATCAGCGACTTGTTAAAAGAGCGGAATCAGAAATGTCGGATGCTGAAAAATGTGAAGGAAGAGAAAAAAGCCGATGACTATTCCGGCGTGAAATATGTCGCCGTGACGGTTGGCATTTTGGGAGCGCTGGCAACCGTGGCGTTGGTTATCTGCTTTGTTATTGTTCCAAATAATACCTACAAGACCGCGATGTCGTTGTATGAAAACGAGCAGTACACAGAAGCAAGGGTAGTGTTTGAAAGCCTGAATGGATATAGCGACAGCAACGAAATGATTGAGGCGTGCAAAACGGCGATTACCGAACAGCAGTATTTAGATGCCCAGAAGCTATATGAAGAAGGAAAATATGATGAGGCAATTCAGGCTTTTGAAAGCTTGGGTACTTACAAGGACAGTAAGGAGATGATCGAGTCTGTAAAGCAGACAGTGACTGAAAACAAATACATACAAGCCGAAGATTATTTTGAAAGTCAGAACTATCTTGAGGCAATGAAACTCTACACTGAACTTGGAGATTACAAAGATTGTAAACAGAAAATCGAGCAGATTCAAAATCGTCTTGCAACAGACAGCGCCGTTTATTACGGAACCTACCAAAACAAGCCGATCGCATGGCGCGTCTTGCAAACGGAGGATGACAGGATGCTGCTGATTGCGCAGGAAGCTATCTGTGAACTGCCGTACAACAATGAAATAAAAGATGTTACATGGCAGGAAAGTTCCCTTTGCAACTGGCTCAACAATGAATTTATCGGTTCGTTCTCCGAAGAGCAGTTAGCCGGTATCTTGACGACCAAAATTGACGGTGCAGACTGCAAGGTCTATCTGCTCAGCAAAGAAGAGGCAGAAGATCTGGAAGACGAATTCATCCTCTCCGGTGAAAAGGATTGGTGGCTTCGTACAAAGGCCGATGTAAACGCTGTGTATGTAACGGCGTCCGGCGAGATCGTTGAAGACGGAGAAACTGTTGTCCGTGCAAAAGGTGTGCGGCCTTGTATTTGGATTGATTTGAAATAATTGAAGGAAAACAAGAAAATGGAGAAAAATAAAATGGATATAAAAATGATGTTAGTCGACTTACAATCCGGAGATTATCCTAAAGACCATATCGGATATGAAATCCTCAATTTAAGACGAAATGACGATGGAATGTTTTATGGCTTTGTCCCGGATGATGACCATGTTGATATTACTAATTTAGACCCGAAAGCAAAAGACTATGTTGAAGGTGTACTCGTTATCTATGTTAAGGCTATCGGTAAAAGTACAGACAGAAGGATAGTCGCCTATTGTAAAAACGCAACTGTCTTTAACAAACCGCAATCAGGAGAAGAAAAGGGTAGATATTTTAAAGATTCAGACGGTACGCAACGCTGCGCATCTTACAGTGTTATGAGCGATAATCTGTTCAATCTGGAATCTATAGAACAATCTTTTGTCATTGAGACCTCAAAATACAATCCATATATGTTTCGGAAACAGCGCACCTTTTTAAAAGAATATCCGGAACTGAAAGAAAAAATTATATCCTATATCAATGACCTTGAAAGTTACGATTATCAAAATCAAGTTCATTCCACACCGGCAGCGACATTCAAATATGCACGAAACTATGAAAATGTACCCGATGAGATATCTAACTTCTCCGGTGGTCAATGTATCAAAAGAGATCCTTTAATTGCAAAAAGAGTCCTGGCTATCAATAATTATCACTGTGCTATCGATTCATCTCGCCTTACTTTTCAAACTCGTTCAGGTGTACCTTATATGGAGGCACATCATTTAATTCCGTGCACAGTGTCAAACAGTCAGAGGTATCAGAAAAAATCTAAATTGGATAGAGAAGAAAACATAGTGTGTATCTGTCCAAACTGTCATCGAGCAATCCATTATGGAAATGATGAAATACAAGAAAAATATTTAAAAATATTATACGACAAGCAAAAAGGCAAACTGGATAGCGTGGGGCTTAAATTGTCCTTTGAAGAATTGATAGAAATCTATAAAGGAATGAAAAATCATGCAGACTTTTAAATGTAAAATATGTGGCGGCAGTCTCACAGTGACCTCTAAAAGCAGGGTTGCTGTTTGTGATTATTGCGGAAGCAAACAAATTCTGCCTCTGTTTTCGGATGAAAGCGCGCAGCTGTTATACGACAGGGAAAACAGCTATCTGCGGCAAAACGAATATGACAAGGCTGAAACCATTTTTAATCAGCTTTTAGCCTTATGCCCGGAAGATCCGGAAATTTATTGGGACATTGTTTTATGTAAATACGGCGTTACATTTGTCCAAGATCCGAAAACGGGAAAATATATCCCTACCTGTAACCGCACACATTACGAATCCATCTTAAACGATAGAAATTACCAAAAGGTTCTCCAATATGCCGACGATTAGCAAACGGCGTTTTATCGAGAGAATGCTGAAGCGATCAACAATATACAAAAAGGGATTCTTGCTGTTTCAAAAAAAGAAAAACCATTTGACATCTTTATTTCCTATAAGGAAACGGATAATAAGGGAAACAGAACCAAAGACAGCATTGCCGCTCAAAAACTTTATAAAAAACTGACTGAGAACGGTTACAAGGTGTTTTTCTCCCGCATTACCTTAGAGGATAAGATCGGAACGGAATATGAGCCTTATATTTATGCCGCGCTCTATTCCAGTAAGGTGATGCTGACTGTCTGCTCCTCCAAGGAAAACATTGAATCCCCTTGGGTGAGAAATGAGTGGAGCCGTTTTTTAACATTACGCCAAAACGACGCAGGCAAAACACTGATTCCGCTTTATTTTGATATGCCAAAGTCAGATTTGCCGGACGAATTTGCTATCTTGGCCACACAGAATATGTCGAAAGACGACTTTGAGCAGGAACTTCTCCGAGGAATCAAAAAGATGATACCGTTGCCGATTATGTTGGCAGCCCGGCGAAAAAAATTAAAAAAGAGACTGGGCATATCAGCTGCGATCCTTGTGGGTGTTATATTGGTGGCAGGTGTTGTTTCTTTCCCCTATATAAAAGATTACATTACATATAACGCTGATTATCAGACCGCAATGCAGTTATATAACGAAGAGAAATACGGTGAGGCAGCTGATGCTTTTGCAAAACTGTCTGATTTTAAGGATTCAGCCGAGATGCAGCAAGAGTCTCTGAATATGGGCAAATATACTGCCGCCATGCAGTTGTATTATGATGGTGATTATCCTCAGGCCGCTTGGGCGTTTCGGGACATGAACGGATACAAAGATTCGGCAGAAATGCAGAAAAAAGCTGAACTTAATTGGAGAGAAAAGCTGGCAACTGTCGCAACAAATAATAATTTGGGTTCATCATCACATGGTGCTTATTATATTTCAGCGAATGGTTCTGTTGAAACTTTTACTTATAATCCCGGAGATGCCAACAGTAACATTAGCATAGACGAGCATGGTAAAATCGTTTCTATCGCCGATAATATTGCGCTATATGCATTACATGAGGACGGCTATGTAACAAATTCAAAAACTAATAACGGATTAGATTCTGATTGGGAAAATATTATACAAATTACTTCTCGTTTTAATACTACAAATGCGGCCTTAACCAGTGAAGGAAAGGTGATATATGGAAATACTAAGAATGAAATCAATCCAGACGGTACGGATAGTTGGTTACAAGCTACAAATGAGTGGGATAAAATTGTTTCATTGTCTTACGATGTAGAACGATGTGGTGACGGAGGAATGGCGAGTGCTGCATTGGTTGGATTAAAATCCGATGGAACAGTCGTATCCGTGTTCTATGGCATTCAGACAAATGCTAATTCATTTATTGCTTCGTTAAAAAACATCAAAGAGATTAGCGTTAATGTTGAAATCAGTAGTGGAACGGTAAGTATAGTTGCTCTTGATGAAAACGGAACATTATTTACATTTGCTGATGGCGCTTATGACACTTATGAAAACTTAAATATTATAGATGTAGAGACAACTGATTTTTATTCGAATAGTGATATTACTTTACAATTTTTTATTCTTAGCAACGAATTAACATTGTCTCGCTTAGGTAGTGAAAATACTATTATTGAAGATGTAGTATATATGAATAAAGATTTTATCGTAACAAGAAGCGGTACAATCTATACGGAATATAATTTGGAGGGGACTGCCCCTACGAATACAACCGTTAAAACGCAGATAAAAGATGTATGGTTAGATAAGAGTTAAGCGATATGCAATGTAAAAAATGCGGCGGAAATTTAATAATCGGCGACGGAGTTTATGTGTGCGAATCCTGCGGGACAAAATATTCTGTCGCAAATTACTATGAGGATATTGATACATATATCTGCTATATAGAAAGCGATCACGCCGGGAGGCGTACGAAGGATTCCATTATTGCACAAGACTTATATCAAAAACTTGAGGCAACAAAAATCAAATCGTTTTACAGCCGCATTTCAGTTTCTGATTTAAGCGGCGAGTTGTATAAAAAAGCTTGTAATGCTGCGCTCGCTAATGCAAAAACTGTAATTATAATCGGCACATCGAAAGAAAATTTCGAATCTCTGGTCAATCATTATGAGAGTTTATATACCGGAAAAATAGTGATTCCTGTTTTTTCTGAGATGAATCCTTATGATATTCCCAAAAATATCAGCGCAATACAGGCGCTGGATTACAATAAAATCGGTTCGGATATAGACCTCATAAAAAGCATATTAAATGCGCTTGGAAGAACCTCAGAGGCTGACCTTCTTACTGTAAACAACAAGCATACAGGTAAAAAGCAGAAAAAATTGTATTGGCTATAAGTGTAATTGCTGTTGTTATGGCGATTGCAGGCTTTTTGATTTTCGGGACAGATTTGGTTTTCAAAAAAGCTGATGAAGCGCCCGTTGATCAGCAATTGACACAATACAATGAAGCGGTTGCCTGTATGGAAAAAGGGGAATACGCAAGAGCAATTGAACTTTTTTATAATTTAACCGGCTATAAAGACAGCGACAGACAACTGCAAATTTTGTATGAAAGATATGCAGGATGTTATAAAGACGATGCATCCGGAGTAACCCTTCATTTCCAGATTCTTGGTGGAAACACTGCTAATATTGACATCACTTCTGTTGTAGATGGAAAGCAGATTCGCATAACAGAATCGTCTTTATGCCAAGCAACAAAAGCAACATTTGATTTTAACGACAGCGAAAACAACCAAGGGACATTATCTGTTCAGTTGAATGATAATGATTTGTCGTTAGATGTAAAAACCGAAACGACGATGTCAGACTTGACGATTGGGGATTTAACCATTTCATTTAAAATAAGCGATAAATCCGATCAACCTTTTTCCGAAGAAATCAATGCAGATACGTTGTTAGGATTCATTGAAAACAAGACGACTTTGAGAAATTTAAAGCAAAGAGGATTTGACGTTGTTTTTGTATCTGCTTTATATAATGATACAGGATCAAGTTGCTACAAAATTAACAACACTGATATCCAATTGGCAATATTCAATTTTGATATTTCAAAATCAGATGAATACTATGGAAACGCAGATACATCAGTTGACGACCCAATCGTATTTGGTGTATCTGCTCCCGCTGAAACGATTATTCCTGACTATGTTGGGAAAGCAAATGATCCAGTTGTCTTAAACGATGTTTTATATGTTCCTGATGGGAATTTGGGTCAGAATTATCACGTTTTAGACTTTGGAGATCCTACATGGATTGAAAAAAAGAAAATTACCGAAAAAACCAACATTTGCTTTACAAGCAAAGAACTGATTGGCCAAGAACATTTTGATGAATTGGTAGATTATTACTGCATATCAGGAAAAGCAACACGAGAATATATGACAACATATCCAGAATCTTTTCCGGCAACTGAAATATTGGAGGACACGAATACCTACCGTACAATTTCCGTTTATGACTATAAAGGAAACTATCCAATGGTAACTTATAAAATTAATAAGCAAACATTTCAAATAGAAGAAAGATATGAGGGAAACAATTCGGATTGGTCAGGAGAAAATGTGTGGGAAGAGGAGTATGATCCGGTTTTAGAATCGCCTAATGTATGGTGCCCAAATTGCGGAGTAGGCTTTTATACAACTGGAATTGGCAATGATGGTCTGACCTGCAGCGAATGCGGATGCGTTTGGCTTCCTATGTGTAATGTCTGTTATGGACAAGATGCCGTCAGTATAAAATCTGCTGACGATGGACAATTTGTTTGCAATAAGTGTGGTGGTGCGTGGAATCCATAAATGATATGAGGAGTTAGAGCATTTTCTATATGTAAAGCAACATGACTGTTTATAAGTTCTGTTGCTTGTTGAGCTCCGCTATATATGAATCTTAAATTAAAAATATTAATTCAGCGTTAACAATTTCTGCTGCCCTGTTACGGATATTGTTCATCCGCCGAACCCATTCCATTTGATTTTCCGCTTTAAGCTGCTCGGTCACACCCTCACAATTTGCCATCTGCTTTACCAATCTAAAAAACATATCCTCTGCCTTCCGGTCGATTTCGGCAAGATGAGCGTTCAGTTTCCCGCTTGTCAAGAGGTTATAATATAAAATTTTGTGGTGCTGTTTCAGATATCGTGCGTGTCGCTGTCTCCATATACCAATAGGCTGATTTTCGGCAGGTAATATGAGATTTGGCAAAACATAATCTCCTTGCTGTGTGTATGTGCCGCCCATTTGTTCAAATAATGATTTTTCCATTGTGTTTATCCTCCTGTTTTTTATTGTACTTTCATTTTACAAGAGGATGAAAAATAATACGAATGTGCCGATTTCGGACATAGTAAAACGCCGCCTTAAAAAATCAATCTAAGGCGGTGTTTTCTGCGTTGGTATCAGAGCGAACATTTCACAGCGAAGCCGCCTGCAAAAAAAGTAGGTGTTCGTCCAATACCTTTTTGGTGGAGATGGCGGTAATCGAAACCGCGTCCTGAAATACATTGCCAAGGCTTTCTACATGCTTAGTTTGTTATTTAAGATTCCCCGCGCAAAACGGCAGCAAACAGCCTTTTTGTTTCGGTAGATTCTGATACCTGACGGAGAGCGAATCAATCCCCCGTTCATGTTCGCCGCTAATCGACGCCTGCACCGAAGCCGCGGCGCTCATCGGGCAGACGAAAGCTGCGCTCAGGCAGCTAAAGCTACTGATTTATTATTGTCAGTTAATTTTAAAATGTTACTTTTAAAGCGGTGCAACTCCGCTGCATGCTTACCAAGGTTCCTTATTCCAGTCGAAATCCTTTCATCCCCATATTAAATTAATTAATAGCGTTCTTTAAATTCCCGCTCAATAGTTCTTTGTGCGTCTCTTTTAGCGGCCACTTCACGCTTATCGTGAAGCTTTTTACCCTTACAAAGCCCTATCTGCATTTTAGCTTTTCCTTTTTTCAGATATAATTCCAAAGGAATTATGCTCAGTCCCTGCTCACGGCTCTGACCGAAAAGCTTCGTAATTTCTTTTTTATGAAGCAAAAGCTTTTTTTTCCTAAGCGGATCTCTGTTAAAAATATTTCCCTGCTCATAAGGCGAAATATGCATGCCTATAACAAACATTTCTGCATTGTCAACGCTGCAAAAGGAATCTTTTAAATTAACTCTTCCGCTTCTGATTGATTTAATTTCAGTACCGTATAATTCAAGGCCTGCCTCATATGTTTCAAGAACAAAATAATCATGGAAGGCCTTTTTATTTTTTGCAATTACGGTAATATTGTTTGTATTATTCAAGACCCTCCGACCTTTCAAAGCATTTTATAACAAGTTTCTGCCTTCTATAGCACGTGAAAGCGTAACTTCATCCGCATATTCCAAATCCGCCCCCACAGGCACTCCGTATGCCAGCCTTGAAACGGTGATTCCCATCGGCTTAAGCAATCTGCTTATATACATAGCGGTTGCCTCCCCCTCCACCGTAGGGTTGGTTGCCATAATTACCTCATCAACTTTTCCGTCTGACAACCTGGCAATCAGTTCCTTAATTCTAATTTGATCGGGGCCTATATTATCCATAGGAGAAATTGCACCGTGAAGCACATGATATGTGCCGTTATATTCATGAGTACGCTCAATAGCAGCCACATCGCGCGGATCTTCCACAACGCAAATTATGCTTTTATCCCTTGTTTCGCTTTTGCAAATTGGACATAAATCATCATCTGCCAAATCACAGCATATTTTGCACTGCTTAATTTTTATGTGAGCATCCATAATGGCATTTGAAAATTCCTTTGCTTCACTATCGCTGAGGCCAAGCACGTAAAAAGCCATTCTTTGCGCTGTTTTATGCCCTATTCCCTGCATACGCTCAAACTGATCTATTAAATTTTGGAGTGGAGCAAGATTGTACGCCATAAAGAAACACCTTTCCGATATAATAAAAGAGTGGAATTACAGACCCGGAATATTCATTCCGCCGGTTACGGACGCAAGCTCCGTTTCTTCTTCCTCATCAATTTTTCTCATAGCTTCGTTCAAAGCGGCAATAAGCATATCTTCCAGCATTTCAACATCATCCGGATCAACAACCTCCGGATTTATTCCTATTGCTTTAATTTCATGTTTTCCGTTAACAGTTACCTCAACCATTCCGCCGCCCGATGTTATAACATATTCTTTTTCTTCAAGCTCTGCCTTTTTCTTTTCAATATTTTCCTGCATTTGCTGAGCCTGTTTGAGCATTGCCTGCATATTCTGCGGTCCGCCGCCCATTCCCTTTGGAAGTCTTGCTTTCATAACTAATATTCCTAACCTTTCAGAATTTATATATTTCAGCTTAACAGCGCTGATTTAAAATTTATTTTATATCAATTTGAATATTTCCCTGAGCCTTTGAAATCAAATCTTCCAAAGGATCTTTAACCTCTTTATTCTCATTTTCTTTTTTAAAAAGGCCAAGCTTGTACTGAACCCCGGTAACATCAAACAGCGCCTGCTTTATCGCCTTTGAATGTGTAGGTATTTTGATAAACTGCCTTAACGCGGGATTTTTATAATCTATAAGGAAATATTCACCCCTTATATATCCGCCCGAACCGTTAAGCACTCCGTAAAGCGCAATATCTTTTTTATAAATTTCTTCCATAAAATCAGCCCATTGCCTGAAAGGTTCCTGCACGTCTTTTTCGGGATTGGAGGGCGCTTCGCCTGTTGAAGCCCTGCTTTCCGCAAGAGGCTGCTTATTTTCCGTTTCTTCGGATTTTGATTCGTCCTCAATTTTCGATTCCTCGGAAAATTTTTCGACGGCAGGAGCCTGAGCTTCTTTTTTTTCTTCGCTTTCAGATTTCATTTTATATGAATTTTGATTGGAATTATTTTTGCTTGAATCAAAAGTATTTTTAACCGCAGCGCCGTTTTTAACGGCGTTTTCAAGCTCTGACATCCGCGAAAGCAAAGAATCAACGGAAGTTTCCAGCTTTGGCTCACAAAGTTTAATGAAACTCATTTCCATTTCAATTCTTGAATTAGCGCCTGCTTTTATCTGAGCAAGAGAATTTTGAAACAAATCAAGCGCATAAATAATCCCCGGCAAGGTATAATCAGCCGCGCCGCTTTTTATGGATTCATATTCATCATCAGTGCATATAATCAGTTTCCTACTTTTATTTACCGTTTTTACAATAAGAAAATTTCTGAAATGATTAATCATTTCAACACAAAGGCGTTCCATATCAAAGCTGTTTTGATAAAGATCGCTTATAATATTAAGCGCTTCGGCGCTGTTTTTGCCTGACACTGCTTTTGAAAGTCTATAAAGTGATTCTTTTCCGGCAATGCCCGCCACTTCGGAAACAAGCTTTTCATCCACATCTTTGCTTCTTCCCGCGCACTGGTCCAAAATAGACAAAGCATCCCTCATGGCTCCGTCTGCAATTCTGGAGATAAGGATTGCGGCTTCATCAGAGAGCTTTATATTTTCAAATCCTGCTACTTCTTTAAGGCGGATTGCCATTGTTTCGGGCCGAATACGCTTAAAATCAAATCTTTGGCATCTTGAAAGAATGGTGGCTGGAAGCTTATGCACTTCTGTGGTTGCCAAAATGAAAATAACATGCGCGGGAGGCTCTTCAAGCGTTTTTAAAAGCGCGTTAAATGCGCCGGTTGAAAGCATATGGGCCTCATCAATAATATACACCCTGTATTTTCCTCTTGCCGGCATATAATTTGCTTCTTCACGCAAATCACGTATATTATCAACTCCGTTATTAGAGGCGGCGTCTATTTCCACAACATCATAAATCGTGCCCGCGTCTAACCCTCTGCAAATTTCGCATTCATTGCACGGTTCACCGTTAACATTATGCTCGCAGTTAACTGCTTTTGCCAAAATTTTTGCACAACTGGTTTTACCCGTACCTCTTGAGCCGGTAAAAAGATAGGCATGAGAAATATGATTTTCCTTTATTTCATTAATAAGCGTGGAAGTAACATGATCCTGCCCATATACATCCGAAAAAACCTTAGGTCTGTATTTTCTGTATAAAACCTGATACATATTAAATCCCGCCTTCGCTGAGTTTGCAAAAAAACACGGTTGCACTTTTAACGTAACGTACAGGCTTGTCTGCGGCGCACAGAATAATCCACTTATTGCTGCTCGGTTCCCCGCCTGACAAGGTTCGTAGCATCCCGTCGCACAGGGCCCATACGCTACGCTAAAAATGCAACCGCTTAAATAAATTAGATATATTATATACTAAATCTAATCTGAAATCAATACTTTTTCTATATATCCGAAATATATAGTATGCAAATCATTATTTTTATAGCAATTCGCCATAATATCCTTATCAAAAAAAGTGGATTTATCCATTTTCTGGGCGGCGGCCTTTCGGCATATAATAACAAGCTTGGCTTCTTTGAAATACGGAGCTGATTCATCATATAGCGGCGTTAATCCCGTTTCTTTAATTTTATCAACATCTCTGCCGCTTTTCGAACCGCAAAACGCAAGCTGGTTTTTATATTTTTCATCAAAAAAACAAAGAGAAAAATATTTTTCACGATCCATTAAAGTTTTTGTAAAACGGCTTTCTCTTACATAAACCGTTGCCGTGTCATGGCCCCAAATCTCGCCAATACTTCCCCACGAAACCGTCATAGGATTGCAGCCGTTTCCATTTGCGGCTGTGAGGAGCGCCCAATCGTTATTAATCAGCTTAACCGCGTTTTCTTTTATATCTCTAACATTTATCTCTTTAAAAGACATATAAATCACCTCGTATAATATTATACTTATTATTACAAATTTATGCAATACACAGTATTTGAACAAATTCAACCACGCCGAAATCAGCACGGTTTATAAATTTATTACAGACCGTTAAAGATAAACTATCCGTGCATCACCTCTGATGTTTCGGTTATGGAAACAAACGCGTGAGGATCATTCGCTTTTACAATACCTTTCATTTTTGAAATCTGGAATCTGTTTACAATAAAATAAATATAATTTTTTTCATTATTTGAATAATACCCTTTTGCGTTAATAAGAGTAATTCCGTTTCCGAATTCCTCCGAAAGGGCTTCACACACCTGTTCAGATTTATCTGTTATTATAACTGCCGCTTTATCCCTGTCCAAACCCTCTACTATAAAATCAACTGTTTTCAATGCGGCCGCATATGTTACTATAGAATACAAAGGCAGAATCCAGCTTTGGATTATTATTCCCGCCGCAATATAAAGCACAATATTAAAAATCATAACAAATGTGCCGACTGTAAGATTAAGCTTTTTGGCAAAAATTACCGCAAGAACCTCAATTCCGTCAATCGCTCCGCCGAATCTGATAGTCAACCCGCTGCCAATGCCGGAAATAATTCCGCCGAAAATAGCGCACAGAAACAAATCCTGCTCCGCAAGCGGAGAAGCAAATGAAACATCAACCGGCAAAACATTAACTATAAGATAAGAAGAAACAGAATATATCAAAACCGCAAAAAGAGAATAAACAGTAAAAATACGGCCCTGCCGCTTGCACCCAAAAATAAAAACAGGCAAATTAAACACCAAAAGAAAAAAAGAAAGCCCAAGCCATTCAGGAGTAAGCTGACCGCACAGCATTGAAAGACCGGATATACCGCTGTCATACAAATTAACAGGCGATAAAAACATGGTGACTCCTACCGAGTTAATAATACCGGCGGCAAAAAGCATAAACAAATTAAACGGGCGAACCCCGCCGAATACTTTCTTTAGTAATTTTATCGCTTTACCCATAGGCGACAACCCCTCATAATAAATTCAACTGATTTCAGAAATATAAATATGTAAAAAAATAATGATATAAAAATTTATTTACTGTTAAAATAATGTTAATTTTAGAAAGGAAAAACGGGTGCGTTCGCACCCGTTGATAATTACGAATAAAATTTACTTAAGCTCAACTGTAGCGCCTGTTTCGGCAATTTTAGCTTTAAGAGCTTCAGCGTCTGCGGTAGGAACAGCTTCCTTAATTGTGGAAGGAGCGCTGTCAACAAGCTCTTTTGCCTCTTTAAGGCCAAGACCCGTAGCTTCCTTAACAGCCTTAACAACCTGAATTTTGTTAGGACCAATGTCTGTGAGAACAACATCAAATTCTGTTTTCTCCTCTGCTGCTGCTGCGCCGCCCTCCGCGGGAGCCGCAACTGCAACCGCTGCCGCGGCGCTAACACCAAATTCTTCTTCTACTGCTGATACGAGCTCTGAAAGCTCAAGAACTGTAAGAGTTTTAAGCTCTTCAACGATTTTTGTTACGTTTTCTGATGCCATTTTAATTTCCTCCGATTAAAATTTTTGTTAAATTAATAATTATTTAGATTATTCTGCTTTTTCTTCTGACGGAGCTGCTTCAGCTGAATCTTCAGAAGGATTTTTCTTATCCGCTTCACAGGCTTCAACGCCGCCCTTATCAACTATGGCCTGAACCCCACGGGCAAAGGCAGCAATAGGAGCATTGAACACACTGCAAACCGTTGCAAGAAGAACTTCTCTTGAAGGAAGCTTGGCAAGCGACTGAATTTTTTCTATATCAATAATTTCGCCGTCAAGATAACCTGATTTTACATTAAAATTATCATGTGCGTCCGCATACTTTTGAAGAATTCTTGCTGACGCTACATAATCATCCGTACAAGTTGCGATTGCGGTTGTACCTTCAAGAATAGGGTCAAGACCGTCAAGGCCTATTTCATCCGCGGCTCTTTTTAAAATTGAGTTTTTAATAACAGTATACTCAACACCGGCCTCACGGAGCTCTTTGCGAAGCTTAGTATCATCTTCCACATTGATACCTTTGTAATCAACGATTACACCCGCGATAGAGCCTTTAATTCTTTCAGCAAGAGCAGCAACCTGAGCCTGCTTTTTTTCAAGAACTACTGTGCTTGGCATTAAAATCCACCTCCATAATTATTTGCCTTAAAATAAAGGACTTTATGGCTGCTTACCAAACTAAAAAATGCATTCCGAAAGAAATCCGGAATGCACACATTTTTACAACTATATATAAAATATCATATATAACTTAAAATGCTCATTCCTCGGCAGGCGATATAAATATCTTACGCCGCAAGGCACCTGCTGTCTTTGGCTGAACAGCTGAATGTATTTTATCACAAGGCAAGCGCCCTGTCAATACCGAAAAAATAAAATTATTCCGCGTTAACGGCATTTGAGCCTACTTTATTCGGATTAATACGAATACCGGGACCCATTGTTGAAGCTACGGCACAGGATTTAATATACTGACCCTTTGCCGCGGACGGCTTGGCTTTAATAACAGCATCAAGCAAGGCATTGAAATTTTCAAGAAGCTTTTCAGTGCCGAAAGAGGCCTTGCCTATAGGGCAGTGAATAATATTTGATTTATCAAGGCGATATTCTATTTTACCTGCCTTAGCTTCTGCAACAGCCTTAGCAACATCTGTGGTTACAGTGCCCGCCTTAGGAGACGGCATAAGTCCGCGGGGGCCGAGAACCTTACCTAAGCGGCCTACAAATCCCATCATATCCGGGCTTGCAATTGCCACATCAAAATCCATCCAGCCGCCCTGAATTTTTGTAACAAGATCGGCATCGCCCACAATATCAGCCCCTGCTTCTTCTGCATCTTTTGCAAGATCACCCTTAGCGAAAACGGCAACTCTTACAGTTTTACCGGTTCCGTTCGGAAGAACAACCGCGCCGCGAACCTGCTGATCGGCATGACGTGAATCAACTCCCAAACGAACGTGAACTTCAACGGTTTCATCAAATTTAGCATTTGCAGTTTTAACTGCAAGCTCAAGCGCCTGAGCGCTTTCATATAAAGTAGAACGGTCAATAAGTTTTGCGCCGTCTGTATATTTTTTTCCGTGTTTCATAATAAATTACCTCCAGTGGTTAATCGGATTTTTCCTCCCACACGGGGAACTAGTCTTCTACTACTATACCCATGCTGCGAGCTGTGCCTGCAATCATACTGATTGCCGCTTCAAGTGACGCCGCATTAAGATCGGGCATTTTTGTTTCCGCTATCTGCTGAACCTGCGCCTTTGTTATTGTGGCAACCTTATCCTTATTAGGCGCGCCAGAAGCTTTATCAATTCCGCACGCTTTTTTAATAAGCACCGCTGCCGGCGGGGTTTTTGTAACAAATGTGAACGAGCGATCTTCAAAAACCGTAATAACAACAGGTATAATAAGACCGGCGTCATTCTTTGTTCTTTCATTAAATTCTTTGGTAAAAGCCATGATGTTTACACCATGCTGACCGAGTGCAGGACCTACCGGTGGCGCCGGAGTTGCTTTGCCTGCAGGGATTTGAAGTTTAATTAAACCTACTACCTTTTGAGCCATAATTATTTCCTCCTAAAAATTGTGGTATGGCGGGGAAGCAATCCCCTCCCACGCATCTAAACGATGCATAACAAGCAGATATACTGCCGATTACCAAATTAATCCTCAACCTTTTCCAACTGATCGAGTTCAAATTCAACAGATGTTTCACGGCCGAACATAGAAATCGTTACCTGAACACTGTTATTATTAACGTCAATGCTGTCAACCGTGCCTGAAAACCCTTCAAGCGGGCCGTCAATAACATTAACCAAATCGCCCTGCTCATATGAAACCTTAACGCTTACCTTTTCAACGCCAAGCTTTTTAACTTCCTCTTCGGTAAGGGCAACAGGCTTGCTTTCAGGACCCACGAAACCCGTGCAGCCGCGTATATTGCGGACAACATACCAGGTATCGTCATTCATAACCATTTTAACAAGAACATAGCCGGGAAAAATTTTTCTTTCCACTTCTTTTTTAGTTCCGTCATCTTTAATTTCAATAACTGTTTCTGTGGGAACGGTTACCTCCTGAATCAAATCATGAAGATTCCTGTTTTCAACCACCGTTTTAATATTGCTTGCCACTTTATTTTCATATCCAGAAAATGTGTGGGCAACATACCATTTTGCTTCTTCCATTTAAATATGAGCCCTCCGTAAAATAGATATGCAGCTTACTCCGCTGCAGCTGTGGTTGCTTCGGATGCCGAAGTGCCGGACTCGTTTGTAGTATCGGAAACTGTTGTGCTTGCAGTAGTTGTTTCAGCAAGATTTTTAATTCCTTTCATACCCAGTGAAAGAAGAGTATCAACACCATAAATAGCCACTCCCACAATAACTACCACAACAAGAACTATAACAGTATTTTTAAGAGTCTCTTTCGCGGTTGGCCAAACAACCTTTTTTCTTTCCGCGTTTACGCCCTTAAAAAATTTTGACATGGATTTAAATGGATTTTTTTTGTTTGACTTTTTCTTCTCTGCCTTTTTGGAAACTTTTTTCTGTTCCTCGGCTTTAGAAGTTTTTTTATCGGCCATTCTAATCCTCCGTTACTTTGTTTCTCTGTGAAGAGTGTGTTTTCTGCAGAACGGGCAGTACTTATTCATTTCAAGCCTGTCTGGTGTATTCTTTTTGTTTTTCATTGTGTTGTAATTTCGTTGTTTGCATTCAGTGCAAGCTAAAGTTACTTTAACTCTCATTTCAGCACCTCCGTTTTTATTTCGATATTATAAATCTCCCTCAAACAAACGGGTGCAAAATCCCATTTTAAAAAAGGCAAAAAATTAGCCCCTTTTAGAGGTAGAATTAATATACCACATATAATTCAACACGTCAAGTAAAAATAAGAAAAAATTTGCAATAATTTGCTTTTTATTATATTATATACTTGAAATATTTGCCGAGGAGCAATAAATTTCGGAGTTAATATGAAAGTAATAATTGTGGGCGCGGGGGCTTCCGGGCTTTCCTGCGCAATAAAATTAAAGCAGCAACTAAGCGGCGCACAGGTTGCTGTTTTGGAACGAATGCCTTATCCGGCAAAAAAAATACTTGCAACCGGGAACGGCCGCTGCAATATAACGAACAAAAAAGCGCTTCACTATAAAGAAACAAAAGAATTTTTTAATTCATTAGGGCTTATGCTCCGTGAAGAGGAAAGCAGAATGTATCCGTATTCAATGAAATCGGAAACGGTGGCTGAAATTTTGATACAAGCCTGCCGCGACTTGGGTATTAAAATAATTACCGAATGTGAAGTTAAAGAAATTGATAAAAATTTACAAATAATTTCAGATAAGGGAATTTTTAGCGCGGACATAATTGTTG
>JAJBVR010000078.1 GCA_020859725.1 Clostridiales bacterium
GCACGATTTTTATGGCGGAGGATTGCAGCGCGGATTTGAATTACACAAACACGGTTATTCACGGGCATAACTGGCTTGACGATACTGTGTTTTCGGAGCTTACGCAATACAGCGATTTTGATTATTACAAGAAGCATCCAGTTATTGAGTATGACACACGCACGCAAATGCATAAATGGAAAATATACGCTGTTTTTATAACCTCTGCATCTGAATCCGAGGATAACGGATATATTTTTAATTATGTTTATCCCCATCTGGGCGCCGAGAATTTTGACGGATATATCAATGAAATAAATAAACGCACCCTTTTTAAAACCGGTGTGGATATTAACAAAAATGATAAAACCCTTACTCTTTCCACCTGCACAAGAGAAGTGGATAAGGGAAAGGAAAGAGCCGACTGCCGCATAGTTATAGTGGCCAGAATGGTAAGAAACGGCGAAAGCGCCTCTGTTGACACGTCTGAGGCGGTTAAAAACAGCAATCCAAAATATCCTCAGATTTGGTATACCAATAAGGGAATTGAAAATCCGTATAAAGATGATCCTCTTTGGTATCCGCTGGATTTATCGGATAAATATTAAAACGCGCGTTTTTAATTTGCGTATAAAAAAATAATTAAATCAATATTTAAAAGCGGAGGGTTTTTAAATTCTCCGCTTTTTGTAATGTGTTTTAATTTTCCAGCGCTTTTTTGATTTGAGCGGCAATTCCGTAAGCTACGTCATTATTCGGGTGCACTCCGTCCTTTTCAAACCATTGCGGATTTTGCTCTGTTAAGGAATTTATATTAATTGTTTTTAATCCCTTTTCCTGTGCTGTTTCATTCATAATTTCTGCAATGGTTTACACAATTTCCGGATGAATGTCATAATTTGTGAGGCTGCCGTTTTTATCATCGGTAAAATATGCTTTGGACGGAATGCAGATATATATTTCCGGCTTGTTTTCCTGATTTTCATAGCTTTCTATAAGCGCTTCGGCGGCGGATTTAAAGGCCTCCTCCCCGTGCCAGTTTTCCGGCTTTGAATCATTTGTGCCCATCATAAAAATCACAATATCGGCATTGTAATCAAGGCTCATCCGGTATTGCTTTGAGTTAGTGTAGGGCCGGTCTGAATTGCCCTGAACCGCTCTGCCGCTTGCTCCGAAATTCTGAACGTCATAATCACTGCCCAGCAGCTTTTCAAGAACGGCGGGATAGTTGTTTTTACTCCAGTTTTTTATTCCGTGGCCATACGTAATGCTGTCGCCCACACAGGCGATTTTTTATTTGCCCCTTTTCAGTGTTGATTTTGGGAATGACGCCTGACATACCCGTATAATATAACCCGCCGAATGCTGCGGCAGAAATCAATGCCGCGGCAATTACGGCGCAAATTAATATTTTTATGCCTTTTCCCATAACAAACACATACTTTCGTATTTTATAATTTTATTATAATTATACTATAATTTTATTATAATTATACATTATATTATCCCGGCAAACAATCGGAAAATGATAAAATATTTTCAGTAAACGCCTTTACCCGCGGCGCAGAAAACAATTTCAATAAATTTCGAACATATTATTGACAAATTTGTTCGATTTTGCTACACTTAAATATGAAGGGCGGAAAATTCAGCCCTTCATATTATTTTTTACAATATTTCGGAGGTTAAAGTGGCAGTATTAAAAAAAGGGCTGGATTACTTTCCTTTAAGTACGGAGTTTGACGATCGTGTTAAATTGATTATCGGTGAATTCGGAATGAAAGGCCTGGGTATTTTAATTAAGCTTTGGCAGAAAGTATATAATTCCGAGGGATATTACTGCAAATGGAGCAATGATGTTGCGCTGTTGTTTTCCTGCGAATGTCGGGAAAGCAATTCTGTTGTGTCCGAAGTGCTCAACTGCTGCCTGAGAAGAGAAATATTTGATAAATCTCTTTTTGAAAAATATTCAATATTAACATCAAAGGGTATTCAGAAAAGATACTTTGAAGCCTGCTTAAGGCGCAAAAGCGTAAGTGTAAAAAGCGAATATCTTTTATTAAGCGAATCCGAACTCAGCGATAATGTCAGCATTTTAATTCCAAATGAAAGCATTTTGAATGAAAATGCCGCCGCTTTGAAGCAAAGTAAAATAAAGGAAAGTAAAATAAAAGATAATAAAGGAAAGGATAAACCGAAAAATCGGTTTGTTCCGCCCACGCTTAATGAGGTTAAAGAATATTGCGCCGAAAGAAAAAGCAGCATTGATTTTGAGCGCTTTTTTAATCATTACACGGCCAACGGCTGGCAAATGGGAAGCAGCCCTATGAAAAACTGGAAAGCCGCCTTGTGTAAATGGGAAAAGAATAATTATTCACAATCCGATAAAAGCGGAACTATCAGCCGCAGGGCTTCTTATGATTTGGGCGAAATTAAGAAAAACGCCGAGTTGAATACGGAAATTAAATATTAAATTCCGTTTGCAGGCGGATGCGGATATTATAAATACTTTTTTAAAGACCGTAAATTGCTTTTTATTGAGCTTTGCCGAATTTACTGAAATCGGCTTATAAAACCGCCGAAACGGGCGCGCGGGTTTAATTAACACTTAAATCATTTGTGTATAGAATAAAAGAGGAATAAAAATTGTTTAAATAATATTTTTTCGTGGCTGAATATTCCGCCTCGATGAAAATCAAAAGAATATTATTAATCACGAAGGGCGGATAACCGCGCTGGAAAATCACAAAAGCAAATGAAGTAGGAGGGAAAGAAAATGAAAAATATAAACTGGAAAGTAAGACTGCAAAGCGGCTCCTGGTGGATGGGAATAATATCCGCCGTGGTAATAGCGGTGTTTGCCATATTGAAGCTGTGCGGGGTTGAAATGAGCGTAACGGCGGATGAAATAATGAACGCCGCCACTCTTATTCTGATGATACCCGCTTCAATCGGCATTATATCAGACCCCACCACAAAAGGAGTAACGGACAGCGAGCAGGCTCTGTCGTACGATAAACCCAAGGAGGACGAAAAGGAAGATGAAGCTTGATGAATTTGTAAAAACGTATCTCGGCAAAAGCGTTGATTATGACGGTGTTTCGGGCGTTCAGTGCGTAGACCTTATTAAAAATTATCTGAATAAGGTGCTCGGCATAAAGCCCGGAAGCTGGGGCAACGCAAAATATTACTGGATTAATTTCAACTCAATTTCCGCGCTGAAAAGCAATTTCACCAAAATAGAAAACACGGCGGATTTCGTTCCGAAAAAAGGCGACATAGTTGTGTGGAGCGGAGATATAAACGGCGGGTACGGTCACATAGCCATAGCAACGGGAGAGGGAAACACTTCAAAATTCCGCTCTTACGACCAGAACTGGAACGGAAAAGCAATGAAAGAGGTTGAGCATACATACAAAAACGTGTACGGGGTTCTGCGCCCGAAAGACCAAAGCAAGGTAGCTTCAACGCTTGCGGGCACGGACAGCTTTCCAAAGCCTGTAATATGGAAAAACGGTTCAACAAAAGAGATTGTTTATAACGAAAATGCGCTGAAAGATGAAATCGGCTCACTTTCGCCTAATGAATCCGCGCAGTGCTACAGCAAGGCGGGAAACAGCTATCTTGTTGTTTATAAGCTCGACGGAACAAATAATCACAAAGCGGGCTTTGCTGAATACGCGGGCGGAGTTTCCAAAGCTCCTCCGGAGAGTAAAACGTATAAAAACGGCTCAACGGCAGAAATTGTTTATGAAGACACAGGAAAAAGAAACAAAGCGGGCTCATTAGATGTTAATGAAACTTGCTATTGCCTTGGCAAAATTGATAATATGTATCTCGTGCTCTATAAAGTAAACGGTTCAGATACTCAGAAATGCGGATTTGTAACCTATGACGGAGGGTGCTGAAACACTCATGGAAGCAGTAAAGAGAAAGTAAGATTAACTCACTTCCTCCACTGTAAAAACAAATCCAAAACACCGATGTGTTAAAAAACTAATCCCCGCCTGTCAACAAACAAATCCGCGAAGCTTAAAAGTTTCGCAATGCGTTTGCAGGGCAGGGATTTTGCATGATAATGTTTAAAATATCTGAAAGCGAATATAAGTGAAAAGCGCCGCTGTTAACACAGCGGCGTTCTTCATAAGGGGTAAAAATTTATGTAAAGCAAAAAAATTGCTTTTGGGTAAATCAGGAGCAATAAATGTTCTTTATATAAACGGAGCGGATTTGAAGTTATTTTCTTTTTCATCAGCATTATTATTAATATCTGTTACGGGGCGAAGCGAATGCTTAACCATTGCGCCTTTAATTAAAAAGAACGCCAAATCCTTACTCATACTTTCATAATCAACAGCAAGTATTTTTGATGATACATATTTGTTAAAGAAGTTTACGAGAGGCCACATGCAAAAAGCTGTAATAACTGTGCCGACTCCGATATTTTTAATTTCTGAAAAGTTTCCGTTGAGGACAGCCGAAACGCCGCCGCTTGCCACAAGACCTATAAGTATAACGGAAATATCCGTCATAACACGAGTCCATTTGCAGGGTATGTTGCTTGCGTGGGTTATCATAAAGCTTAATGTGTCGTAAGGTCCAACCCCAACATTGGCCGTGAAAAACAAACTGCTTGAAAAACACATCAGTACTATTCCCGCCGCAAGAAATACAATTCTTACGCTTAAAGCGCCGCTTTCCGCAAGGGGAGAGAGCAACTTTTCAAAAAATTCACATGAATATCCGGCAAATATCATATTGAATACCGTGCCTATTCCCACAAGCCCGCGATGCGCCACTATAACAACGAAAATCAGAATTATAATGTTTATTATAAGCTGATAGGTGCCGAAGCGCATTCCGATTGCAGAAGAAATATTCATATTCATTGAGATATAAGGATCAACCCCAAATCCGGAAAGTGAAAACAATGAAATCGCGAAGCCCAATATGAAAACGCTTATGAAAGAAAGCACCGTTCTTTTTATCATATTATGCTGAACAAACATATCCCTGATATAGCCGTATGCCTCGCTTTTAAACCCTTTCATAAAAGCTCCTCTAATCATTTTCCCTCTCTTGAAATATAATTATATACAACAACTTAAAAAAATCAAGTTTTTTGTGCAAAGTTCTGTTTTTTTAATACAATATAACATAAAAGTTGAAAT
>JAJBVR010000135.1 GCA_020859725.1 Clostridiales bacterium
GATCCATCACTATGGATATTCTTTTTACTATTGCAGTTTCATTTTACAATGCGCCGTTATAAGTTTTTTACAAATATTTTATGTAATAAAATTGACATCAAGTAAATAAAATATTAAAATGTAAGAGTAAGCTTGAATGCTTACTCTTTTTGCTTTTGCACAGTAAAAGCAAATAATAAGGGAGGAAAATTTATGCCTAAAAAATATATTATGGCGCTTGATCAGGGAACAACAAGTTCCAGAGCTATTATTTTTAATAAAAAGGGTGAAATCGTATCAAAAGCGCAAAAGGAATTTAACCAGTATTATCCTCAAAACGGGTGGGTGGAGCATGACCCGAATGAAATTTTGTTTTCCGAATTGGAAGCTGTACTTGAAGTTTTGCGCAGCGGAAAGGCGGATGCCGGTGAAATTGAAGCTATAGGAATTACAAATCAGCGGGAAACCACCATTGTGTGGGATAAAAAAACGGGCAAGCCGGTTTATAATGCGATAGTCTGGCAATGCAGACGAACAGCCGATTACTGCGAAAAACTCAAGGCTGACGGTATGGGGGATTATATTAAAAACACAACGGGGCTTTTGATAGACGCGTATTTTTCTGCTACAAAAATTAAATGGATACTTGATAATGTTGACGGAGCGCGTGAAAAAGCTGAAAACGGAGAATTGCTTTTCGGCACGGTTGATACTTGGCTTATATGGAATCTTACTGCCGGTCATGTGCATGTAACAGATTACAGCAATGCATGCCGCACAATGCTTTTTGACATAGATAAGCTTCAGTGGGATTCATATCTTTGCGAAAAAATGGGAATACCCATGAGTATGCTGCCTGAGGTAAAACCGTCAAGCTGCGTATACGGGGAATGTACCAAATTTCCGGCAATGGAGCAGATTGCCGGCGTGCCTATATCAAGCTCAATAGGAGATCAGCCCGGAGCGCTTTTTGGCCAGGGCTGTTTTGAAGAGGGGCAGGCAAAAAATACATACGGAACTGGCTGCTTCCTTCTAATGAATACAGGTGATAAAAGAATTAATTCACGCTCCAATCTTTTAACGGGAATTGCCTGGGGGCTGGATGGAAAAATTACATATGACCTTGAAGGTTCTGCGTTTAATGCAGGCTCTGTCATAAAATGGCTGAGGGATGAAGTTGAACTTATAAAAAGCGCGCCTGAATGTGATGAGCTTGCAAGCCAGGTTGACGATTCAAACGGATTATATCTTGTGCCGGCGTTTACGGGTTTGGGAGCGCCGTATTGGGATATGTACGCAAGGGGATGTATGGTTGGATTAACAAGAGGTGTAAACCGAAAACATATTTGCAGAGCGGTTTTGGAAAGCATAACATACCAGATGACGGATTTGCTGGAAGCCATGATGAATGACAGCGGTATTCTTTTAAAAGACTTAAGAGTGGACGGCGGCGCTTCTGTTTCGGATATAATGATGCAGATACAGGCGAATATGACTGGAGTAAACGTTAATCGGCCCGTTAACAGAGAGGCAACAGCGCTTGGAGCCGCCTATTTGGCGGGACTTGCCACCGGATTTTGGAAAAACACCGATGAAATTGAAGCAAACAGAAAAATTGATAAGATTTTTATTCCGTCTATGGAAATCGAAAAAAGAAACAAACTTTATTCAAATTGGAAAAGAGCGGTTGAGCGTTCAAGAAATTGGGAAAGATAAAAATGAAAAGCGTAAAAGGCTTTTTAAATTAAATTATTATATTGTATAAGGAGTTTTTGTTTATGCCTAAAGTTATATGCCCGTGGAATTTAATTTCCGATTTTATAACCGACGCCTTTGTGGGATACGGCGTTCCGAAGGAGGACGCCTTAATATGCGCCGATGTGCTTTTGGAATCGGATAAAAGAGGCATTGAAAGCCATGGATGCAATCGCTTTAAACCTATTTATATAGACCGAATTAAAGCGAAAATCCAAAATCCCGTAACCGAATATGAGGTGCTGAGGGAAACTCCTACCACTGCCGTTGTTGACGGCCATGACGGAATGGGGCAGGTTATAGGAGTCAAAGCCATGCGAACCGCGATTGATAAAGCAAAAAAATACGGTATGGGTATGGTGGCAGTAAGAAACAGCTGCCACTACGGAATCGCCGGCTATTATGTTACAATGGCAACGCAGGCGGGAATGATAGGAATGACGGGCACTAACGCGCGCCCGTCCATTGCGCCTACAAACGGTGTTGAAAATATGCTGGGCACCAATCCGTTTACAATCGGGATGCCCACGGATGAAAAATTTCCTTTTGTTTTTGACGCGGCTACATCAATAATCCAAAGGGGAAGAATTGAATATTATGCAAGGATGGGAAAGGACTGCCCGGCGGGCACCGTTGTAGGCAGGGATGGTTCGGCTCTTACAAACAGCAAGGAAATATTAACTCAGCTTAACACTCACGAGGCGGCGCTTGCACCGCTTGGAGGAATCGGAGAGGAGCTTGCGGGTTATAAAGGATATGATTTTGCAACGGCCGTTGAGCTTCTTTCCGCCGCGTTGCAGCAAGGGCAGTTTTTATCGGCTCTTTCAGGAATAGATGAAAACGGGAAACTGAAGCCTTATCATTTGGGGCATTGGTTTATCGCTGTAGACACAGAGGCGTTTCTCGGTCTTGATTCATTTAAAAAAACGGCGGGAGATATTTTGCGAGAACTTCGAGCGAGCAAGAAAGCTCCCGGATGCAGCCGTATTTATACTGCCGGAGAAAAAGAATATGAAATCTGGAAAGAACGTGAAAACAGCGGCGTTCCTATAAATGACGCTGTTCAAAAAGAAATAAGCGCGGTCCGTGACGAGCTTGGGCTTAAATATGTTTTCCCCTGGGAAGATGGTTATAAGGGCTATCCGGAAAACAAAAAAACAATTTCACATATTGAAAATAATTAATAAAAGAGGATAAAAAAATGGATTACAGAAAAGAATCGTTAAAACTTCATTCACAGTGGAAAGGCAAGGTTGAAGTAATCGCCCGCACAAAGGTGGATAATAAAGACGCGCTTTCGCTTGCGTATACTCCGGGAGTTGCCGAGCCTTGCCTTGCAATTCAAAAGGACTATAACAAAAGCTGGGAATTAACACGCCGCTGGAATATGGTTGCCGTTATAACAGACGGCAGCGCTGTTTTGGGCCTGGGAGATATAGGTCCGGAAGCAGGAATGCCTGTTATGGAGGGAAAATGCGTGCTGTTTAAAGAATTCGGCGATGTTGACGCGTTTCCACTTTGTGTGCGAACAAAAGATGTGGATGAATTTGTTCAAACCGTATATAATATCAGCGGTTCTTTCGGCGGAATAAATTTAGAGGATATTGCCGCCCCGCGCTGTTTTGAAATAGAAGATAAATTGAAAAAAATATGCGATATTCCTGTTTTTCATGATGACCAGCACGGCACGGCGGTTGTTGTGTCGGCGGCTCTTATAAACGCTTCAAAAATAACTGGTAAGCCTATAAAAGAATGCAAAGCAGTAATAAACGGCTCCGGGGCGGCGGGAATAGCCATTGCCAAGCTGCTTATGACCTTGGGGCTCAATGATGTTATTCTTTGCGACCGAACGGGCGCAATTTACAACGGCAGGGAAAACCTTAATTCTTCAAAGGCGGAAATTGCCGAAATTACCAATATCGGCAAAGCAAAAGGCTCTTTGAAAGACGTAATTGCCGGAACGGATATTTTTATAGGCGTTTCTGCACCCGGGGTTCTTACTGAAGATATGATAAAAACAATGAATCCAAATCCTACTGTGCTTGCAATGGCAAATCCAACTCCGGAAATTATGCCGGACGCCGCTAAAAAAGCAGGGGCAAGAATAGTGGGAACCGGTCGTTCCGATTTCCCGAATCAGATTAATAATGTTCTTGCCTTTCCCGGTATTTTCCGCGGCGCACTTGATGTAAGAGCAAGCAGTATAACAGAAAATATGAAAATCGCGGCGGCTTATGCCATTGCTTCTCTTGTAAGCGCAGAGGAATTGAATGAAGAATATATACTTCCTTTCGCGTTTGATAAAAGAATTAAAAATACGGTTGCCCAGGCGGTCGCTCAGGCTGCAAAAAAAGACGGCGCTGCAAAAATTTAATAATCTTCAAATGTTATATAAAAAATCCCGGTTTAAAATCGGGATTTTTTATTTATTATGCAAACTTTCTTATCAGCAGTTTCGGTATTCCTATTATATGAAATTTTTCCTTGTTTTTATTTTCAATTATTTCAGGAGGATAAAGGGGATTAATCGGGATAAGCTTTATCTGTTTTTCATTTTCAGAATATTCTATTTTTCGTAACACAGCATTTGAATTATTATAAATGACCGCCCCTACAGCGCCGATTTCGTATATTTCTTCCTGTTTTAAAATCAAAACTTTATCACCGTTTTGAAACATCGGATACATAAAATCATCGTTAACAGCCAAAACAAAAAAATTTTCCTTGGGTTCACCGTTCAGGCAATGCCTGGGAATTTCAACTGTTTCGTCGCTCTGAATTTCATTATCATAAATCTTTTTTCTTTCACAAACGGAGTTCAAAACAGGAAACAAAACAGCGCTTCCTTCAGCTTGCACACATACTTTTCTGCCTATAAGGCTGTCTGTGCTGACGTTAAAAAAATCAGCAATAAGATTAATCATATAAATATCCGGGGTTCTTTCACCGTTTTCATACATACCTATGGCTGATCTTGATAATTTCAGTTCATCCGCAAGCTCCTGCTGTGTTAATCCCCGTGAGATTCTCAGCTTTTTTAATTCTTCAGAAAACATATAAACACATCCTGAATTGATAATAACACATATTGTGATTTTAGTCAATAATAATAACACAAAATGTGTTGACAAGGTTGGAACGTTATGCTACTATAAAATTAACACGTATTGTGACTTGATATGAAAATATTTACATTTTATTCTTACCATATTAGATTATCAACACAATATGTGGACTGATTTATAATTAGATATTAATATGTGTTGATTAAGTTAATATGAAATATGAAGCGGCATTTCCGCATTTTTGCTTTAAAGTTCGTTATAAATGATTTAACGCATATAATCACTGAAATATCGGCGCGGTATTACCCGCAGCAATAAAATTACGAAGGTTTAC
>JAJBVR010000111.1 GCA_020859725.1 Clostridiales bacterium
ATTTAATATTATTATCCCTCAGCAGAAACACATCAGGGTCATTCATCCAGGCTCTTGAATTTAAGCTTCTTCTGAATATGGAATTGCACACGGCATGAGGAGTGGAAACATCCTCCCGAATGCAATATCGGGATCTTTTCCATTTTAAGTCAATATCAGCGCCTATGCGGCAGTAATCCACCTTGCCGAATGCCGGCATCAGCGGAACTCCGCAGCCTAATATAAGCTTATCTCCGCATAATTCGCGCAGTAAATCCATAGCGTCGCACATTATTTCGCCCCTTGTTTTATTATGCATTGGCAAAACACAGGCGCCGTAAAGAAAATCAAGCTTAACCAAATCAAAGCCCCAGTCATTCAGCACAGTGAAAAAAACATTTTTAAGATATTCCCTTACCTGCGGATTATATATATCCAGCGAATAAAAGCCGCCCCAGTTAGGGCCTGTTTTATACGGCTTTCCGAATTTATCCTTTATAATCCAGTCCTGGTGATTTTTATAAAGCTCCGACGAACGAACGGCGGCAAAAGGAGCCAGCCACAGCCCTGCAATCATATTTTTGCCGTGAATATCGGCGGCGATTTTTTTCATTCCGTTTGGAAATTTTGATTTGTTTACCTTAAGCCAGTCGCCTATTGCCTGCTGGTATCCGTCGTCTATCTGAAAGCAATCGAATCGGATGTCAGATTCGGCAATCCCCGCTAAATCGCGGTTTACTATTTGCTCTGTTATTCCCCCGTAATAGTTATACCAGGTTGTGTAACCCATTCGGCGCTTGTTTTCACGGCATTTTATGCCCATTTTATCAAAATACTCATCAAACGCCGAATCGTATTCGCCTTTTATTACAGCAAGCGAAAGCAGAGGAGTTTCTTTTTTATACACAACTCCGCACAAATCCTTTGAAACACTTACAAGATTGTTTTTAACATTAAATTCAATTCTTGTGTAGCCGCTTCTTTCGCTTAACGAGCCGAAAATTTCAACCGTGCTTCCGCTTCTTATGTAGCCGTATGACCAACCGTAAAAAATATTTTTTTCACGCGGATAATCCGTAAAAAGAATATCTCCCGATTTACTGAATCCAAGGCTTTTAAACGGCGATTTTTTAATGATAAATTCCGTAAGCCTTGTCAGCTCGTGCATTCTTTCCCCCGCAGAGTATTCAAAGCTGTCCGTCCAGCTTTGATAGCCGTTTACAAACATTTTTTCACTGCTGTTATATTCGCGCGGAAAATCAACCGAAAATTTTACAAATTCAACATCTGTTTTCGGCACAACGGAAACGTTATAGGTTTTTTCATCTTCCGTAATATTAAGCGAAAAATGCTCCGTTTGGGGTTTGTCTGTATTAAAGACTTTTCCGTTTGCGTTATAAATTATTCTGTACCTTCTGTTTTTCAAATTCATTTTAATCACCATAGCCTTTCAGGCTGCAAATCTTTCGTTAAAAATCATCGGCGTCAACACCCCCGCCGCAGCCTGAAAAGGAGTTAACTGTGATAGTAGCCATCTCAAATATGCCGCAAGCAAATTTTAAACGCCGTGTAATTGATGGGTCTCCTGCAAAAAATCATTCGGGGCTTATTTCAAAGGTAAAGCTGAGCGGCTTTGAATAGCCGAATGAAATTTTATGTTCGGCAGACGGAGCAGGCCCGCAGCTTCCCGAAGCAGCGCCGCGCACAAATCCGTCCACAGAAACAAATGAAACATTTTTATCAGGCAAATCCTCAATATGCTTTGCATTTATAAGTTCATTTAAAGTGTAAGGATTGGCGTTGAAATTAAAATATTTTTCATACGCGTTAAAAGTGATCCCCGTTGTTTTCCCATCGTCATAAATATGTGAAAAGCGCACTTCTGTTCTGTTTCCCGAATCCTGCGGTTTAATATACTTATGCGCCATATTTTTAACGGTTGTGCCGAATATTCCCACAGTAGTGTGCTCTTTAAAATCCGAATAGCTTTCACCCGGCCCCATTCCGTAATAGCTGATGTTTTTTAAATCGCTTATCATTTCGCAGTGCACGCCGAATCTGGGCAGTTCTGAGGTAAGAGGGCAGATTTTATGCAGGCTTGCCGTTATTTTGGCGTTGCCGTTTTCATCAAAATAATAGTCAACAACAGCTTTGGCAAGCACAAATATTCCCCTTGACACAAAATTATACGAGGTGTGAATTAAATTTCCTCCTGCAAATTCTTTTGATTTGCAGCATTTTAGCTTTGCCTTTGCCGAATCAAGTCCCAATATCTTCCAGAAAATCATTAAATTTCTGTCATTGTCAATCGTTCCCCTGAAAATATGCGGCACAAATCCGAAAAGCCCGTCTATCGGCTGTTCAAGCAAAAGATTTTTGCCGTTTACCGTGTAATTAACCAGACCTTTGCATGAGTCAAAAACAGCAAAGCCGTTGTTAAAAATAACCTTTATTCTGCCGTTTTCATCTTTTACTTTAGCTGGTTTTCCAATGCTTATTCCCATAGGAACAGCAAGGGAAACGGTAAGCTGCTCCCTTGCAATTTCAAACCCGCTTTGCTTATCATTATAAATAATATTAATAAAAATATCTTTTCCGTTTTTGCTTAATTCGGAATTTTGAATCTGAAAATCCTTTTTCTCCCCGGGAGCAAGCACAATGCTTTCTTCAGCGCACGCGGCGGACTTGCCGTTTACAAGAATTTCCCATTTTATGCCTATGTCTGAGGAATCGGCAAAAGCCCTTGTGTTCCAAAGGCGGATTTTTCCGTTTTTAAGATACTTGGCGCGTATCGGTCTGTAAACCGCTTTCATTTCAAGAGCGCCGCTTGAAGGCTCCCTGTTTGGATAAAACAACCCGTCAACACAGAAATTTCCGTCATGAATCGGTTCATTGTGGTCGCCGCCGTAGGTCCACTTATATTCGGCGGATTCATCATAAACACTGTGGTCTACCCATTCCCATATGCAGCCGCCCATAAATTGCTCCGATGAATAAAAAAGCTGCATATATTCCTAAAGTCCGCCGGGACCGTTTCCCATTGCATGGGCATATTCACACTGGAAAAACGGCTTGCCTTGATATTTTTTACCTGCGCTGCCGTTCTTTATTTTCCTCATAAGCTCGGGAGTTGCATACATTCTGGACACAACGTCATAGGCCCACCTTTTGCTGCGGTTAACCCCCTCATAGTGAACGGGTATTTCAGGATTTTTCTTTTTAAGAAAATTATAGCAAACATCCTGGCATTTATATCCGCCCGATTCATTCCCGAGGCTCCACATTGTAACACATGGGTGGTTTTTATCACGCTCATACATTCTTTCAACTCTGTCCAGATAGTGGCCCGCCCATTTTAAATCGTTGCTGAGTCTGCCCGGGCGGTATGTGCCGGGCACGGAATAAAAGCCATGTGTTTCTATATCCGCTTCATCAACAGTGTAAAGCCCGTAAATGTCACACATAATCATAAACGCGGGGTCGGGAGGATAATGTGAGGTGCGAACGGCATTGCAGTTGTATTCTTTCATAAGAATAATATCCTTTTCCATATCCTCAATACCCATTGCATAGCCCTTTGTCATATGGGTATCATGGTGGTTAACACCCTTGAATTTTATGGGTTTGCCGTTAAAGAGAAAAACACTGCCGTTTATTTTAACATCCTTAAAGCCTATATAGGTTCTTATGCATTCTTCCTCTTTTCCGTTTTCGGTCAGTTTAATAAAGGCGCGGTAAACATTTGGGATTTCAGCGCTCCATTCCTCTGCGCGCAAATTATCGATTTCTGCCTTAACATCCGGCAAAAGGGAAACACAGAATAAACTTTCTCCGCTGTTTGAAAACGCTGAAATCTCTATTTTGCACTTTTCGGAAAATTTGCCGGAAACATCTATTTTAAGATTATACTTTCCGTTTGCGTTTTTATCTGATCTGAAACAAAAATCCTCTATGTAATTATATGAACGCGAAACTATGAATACATCTCTGAAAATTCCGTTTTCCCTGAACATATCCTGGCATTCAAGATATGTGCCGTTGCTCCATTTATAAACAACAACCAAAAGTTCGTTTTCGTCCGCCGTTATAAATTCGGAAATATCAAATTCGGCGGTGTTATGAGAGCCTTCGCTGTAGCCTGTAAAATTCCCGTTGATATACACCGCGGCCGCACCGGCGATTCCCAAAAAAGTTAAAATATGATTGGGCATATCATCGTTTATTGAAAATATTTTTCTGTAAATCCCCACCGCCGTGTCATCCGGCACATACGGCGGCTTTTTCGGGAAAGGATAGCGTTGGTTTATGTAAGCGATTTGGTCATAACCCGTTCTCTGCCAGGTGCACGGAATATTTATTTTATCAAATTTGCATTTATCCGAATCAAATGTATCGGGCACAAGGCTTAATTTTTCAAAATACGAAAAATCCCATTCGCCTTTAAGATTTATTACTCTGTCTGATAAAAAACGTTCGTTTTTATAATCTGTTTTAACAATCTCCTGCTCGCCGGAAAAGG
The DNA here is from genome assembly GCA_020859725.1 of Clostridiales bacterium. Taxonomy (GTDB): domain Bacteria; phylum Bacillota; class Clostridia; order Oscillospirales; family Acutalibacteraceae; genus Eubacterium_R. The sequence continues at coordinate 4,499 of JAJBVR010000111.1, forward strand.
GGATAAAATAACTGCGTGCCGCCATTTTGTTTTTTTCAAAAACCGAAAAATCATTGTTAATTTTTTATTTATTGAATATATCATATTTTATCGCCTTTCCCGATACATAAAAAATATAGCAAAAAATTGTTTATAAACGCCTAAACAAAAAGCGGCCATTGTTAATATATTAACATAATCCGCCGCGTTTTTAAATAGAATTTAATAATAAATTTCAGTATTTTTAAACAGCAATTTGATTTAATGCACTGTTTAATGCAAATATTCAACTTCTGCCTCTTTTTTCGGAAAATGCGCGTGTTACCGTTTCGGAGGCGGCGTTCATTATCACAACCCAAATAAGAAGCGCCACCGCACAAGCGTATGCCTCGCCGGTATACAATCCCTCCGATATAAGAGTGTACATATGAACAGAAAGCATCCTTCCGCTGCTGAGCGCGCCGGCAGTTCCGGCGGCAGTTCCCGCCGTGTAAATAAGCGCGGCGGTTTCACCCGCAATTCTGCCCACGCAAAGAATTACTCCCGATATTATTCCCGGCAGAGCGGAGGGAATTATTATTTTAAATATCTTGAATTGTCAAGTCAAGTGCAACAGAGTATCGAAGAAGACTTCAAAGG
>JAJBVR010000228.1 GCA_020859725.1 Clostridiales bacterium
AAATAAATATTGCAAATATAATTTAATACTGTATTGTGAAATTGTGATGGATTATATTTAATTATATTAAAGAAAGCGCTTCCAATGGACTATAAGAGCTTTATAAAACAGTGTTGTAATTTGGAAAAATAGAAAGGCTGATTAATTATGAAGAAAAAAATTATAAAGCTTACTTCAGGTATCGGCGTGGCAATTATTATTCTTAATTTTATCATTGAGTTGATTTTGGGTGAGCAGGTTGTTAGCGGTAATGAAAATTTGAGGTTGTTCTTTGCCTTTTTTCCAACCATTATTGTGTTAAGCACTTTGTCTATAGATATTATAATTGACGCAGTGTTTAAATGCAGAAAATATGAAAAGGAAGAGGAAACAGAAACTGTAAAGTTTAAAATCAGTAAGAAAAATTTCTATGTTATATCAACCAGTGTTTTGATTATATCTATAATTTCTTATGCCATTATTTCGTTTTTTATGGAAAAAGAAAATGCCCTTTTTCTCGGCGGACCGATTAGGACGCTTTGGATCATTTTTTCCTTTGTGGTTGTTGCCGTGGTTGCAGCCCGATATGTAATTCTTAAAAAAGTGTATTTAAACGCAAATGTCAAAATGCAAAACGATTGATTATTTATGGCGGCTGATTTATCAGCCGCTTTTAAAACAAAGGAACGGTTCTGTGTGTTGATTAAATTAAGCGGAGCAGGGTACTGCTCCGCTTAATTTTCCGTTTTATTGTGTTCAGGCAATTCTCGGTTAAAGAGGATGGTCTTTTTGTGCCATAAAATTAACTTCCATTTGTGAAAAGTATTAGTAAAATATATTTTTTATACATATTTTCAGTTTAACTTTAATTATTTTATAGGTTAAACTGAATACATTCCGTATTTTTCAGCCAGATATGAATTTCTGAAGTGTGCGTTAAATGTTACTTCTTCAATAACATTTAAAAAATTAGGTATTTCAAATTTTTCGCTCTCTTGCTTCAATTCGATTTCAAGTACTGCCTTGTCCTGCCAAAACGGAAAAATATCAAGCTCAAAATATTTGTTTTTATAAAGAATTAAATATCTTATTTTGGAAATTATTTTATTTCCTTTAATTCCGTTTTCGTATTCACGCTTTGTAATGCGGTATTCCGTTTCGGTTCTTTTGATTTTTGAAATATCTTTTTTTATTGTTTTATAATAGATATAGTCATTTCCCAAGCCGCGTTTTCTTAATCTGAAATTTTCTTTTCCGTTTTTTATGTATGCCTGGCTTATTTCAACAAATCCGCAGTTAGGCAAAGACAAAAGCATTTTTTCATCGGGCATATCAACAAGAAATTTTCGCTCAATTTCAAGCCGGTTCGGAATCCCGAAGAAAAAATCCAGCTCGGCAAATAAATCCGCCTGAGAGGGCGCAATTCTTAAATGCTCGCTGCCAAGCCAGGAATACGCCGCCTTTTCATCAAAAGAGCCGGTGAAAAAAACCGCGTCATAATCATATTTTTGCTTATTTTCCGCAAGCGAAACATTAAAATCAATTTCCGCGTTTTGAGATTTATATTTTTTCTTTATCAATTCTTCATTGAAAAATCCGTTTACGGCAATTTTATCCATGTTTTAATCCTCCATCGCGGTATTCGCACTTAAAACTCCTATTTATTAATTTGCGATTTAATGTAATCACAGTACAGCTTAATAATGTCAATATCTGTTTTTTCATAAACCGTTCTTGCCCCAACAGAATCCTCAATTTCATTAAAAACAGCTTTGCCGTTGTTAAACACAAAATCAATTCCTATATAATCATAATTTAAAAGCGATGAAATTTTAAAAACCGTTTCCCTTTCCGTTTGCGAGAGAAAATACGGCTGTGCCTCTCCTCCCAGGAAGAAATTGGAGCGAAAATCATTTTTATTTGTTCTTAATACTGCCGTTATTATTTTCCCGCCTATAAGCCAAACGCGCAAATCCTTTCCCAAATCGGAGGCGGGCTTTTGATAAACATATCCCTTTTTGATTTTAAATCCGTTTTCGCTTATAAAAGAAATATTTTTTCCGCCTTTACCGTTGGACGGCTTTTCAATAACCGGTGGCTCGGTTTGGTTTATCGGCATTATTTCAATGCCGTTTTTTATCATAAATTCGTAACATTTCTGTTTATTGTTTGCAATTAGCGAAAGGGAATATGGGTTAAAAACACGGATTCCCTTGCTTTCAAACCGCCTTGCTGTTACCGCGTTATTTGTTCTGTTAATTACATAATCGGGGAATTTTGAAAAATTGATTTTATCTTCCGTTATAAGCTTAATATCAAGGTTTGATTTAAATTTCTCTATCGCAAATGTATTTCTTTGCGCCTCAAATTCACTGTAAATAAGAATGCCGCTCATATATTTTTCCTTATTTCCTCAAATATCAGCGGGGCGATATCCACTCCCGTGCATTCCATAATATTGATTATATGAGCGTTGCTGTTTGCCTCGCAAAAAATATTTCCGTCCAAAATATCAATTCCGCCGAAATTTAATCCAAGCTCGCGGCAGGCGGTTAGCGCTGTTTTTTCTTCATCGGAGGTGGGAGTATACGGCTTTGCCGTTCCGCCGTTTGTAATATTTGCTCTGAAGTCGTTTTTGTTTTGCCGCTCCATAGCAGCGGCAACTTTACCGCCAACAACCTCTATTCTTATATCGTGCCCCGCCGATTCACCTATAAATTTCTGCAAAAGGAAAGGGCGCGTGGAAATATGGCTTAAAATATCCGGTTTTGAACGGCAAAGAAACACCTGCTCGCCGAATGAACCGAAGCATTCTTTGAAAACAAGCGGATAGCCGAGAATTTCTCCCGCTTTTTCAGCGAAAGGCTCTAAATCGGATTTGAAATATATTTTAGGCGCAATAATTGTTTCCGGCTGGCGCACCTTACCCAAAAGTTCAATATATGTTTTTGCTTTGTCATCGCAAAGCTCAATGCTTTTTGAGCTGTTAAAAACGGGGAGTCCCTCTTTTTCCATCCGATTTGCAAGGTTAATATCCTTGTCCCAAAACAAAACAAAATCAGCTTCGGAATTTTCCGTTGAAAGCTCAAGGTTTGTTTTAAGCGCTAAATCTATTCCTGCTTTTCGGGCGGATTTAAGCAGATGATTGTGAAGAACGCAGTATTTTTTACGGTTTAAAAAATGATTAACCGCAAGTATTCCTTTCATCCGCTCACATCCCTTTAACAAATTGTTATATATTGTATCATTTTTCCTTGATTTTTTCAATGTACTGATATAAAATATATTTATCTTTTCAGGAGGTATAATTATGACGGAGTATATTTTAAAATATGGATGCAATCCCAATCAGAATCCCGCAAGGATTCATATGGACGGGGAGGAGCTCCCGTTTGAAATTTTAAACGGAAGCGCGGGATATATAAATTTGCTGGATGCTTTTAATTCATGGCAGCTTGTAAAGGAGCTTAAGGAGGCAACTGGACTTCCGAGCGCGGCTTCATTTAAGCATGTTTCGCCCGCTGGCGCGGCTGTTGCTCAGCCTCTTTCCGAAACAGACAGAAAGGTTTGCTTTGTTCCTCAGGGAATGGAGCTTTCTCCCATTGCTCAGGCATATGTAAGAGCCAGAGGGTGTGACAGAGTTTCTTCGTTCGGAGATTTTGCGGCTCTTTCCGATGAATGCGATGAGTCCGTGGCAAATTTCCTTGTTAAAGAGGTGTCAGACGGTATTATTGCTCCGTCCTATTCGGAAAAGGCGCTTGAAATTCTTAAAAAGAAAAGGCGCGGAAATTACCTTGTAATAAAAATGAATCCCGATTATGAGCCCCGGGAAACAGAAACAAAGCAGGTTTTCGGAATTAAGTTTGAGCAGAAAAGAAACAATGCCAAGATAACTATGGATTTGTTTAACGATATGCCCACAAAAATCAAAGTGATTCCCCAAATAGCAAAGATAGACCTTCTTATTTCAATGATAACTCTTAAATATACTCAGTCCAACTCTGTTTGCTATGCTCTCGGCGGTCAAACAATAGGGGTTGGCGCCGGTCAGCAGTCCAGGATTCACTGCACACGCCTTGCCGGAAACAAGGCGGATAATTTCTGGCTTCGCAGAAATGAAAAAGTACTTAGTCTGCCGCTTATAGAAGGTATCAGAAAATGCGAGGCCGATAACGCGATAGATTTATATATAAGCGATGAATATGAAGAGCTTTATGAAAATGATTTGTGGAAAAAGTATTTTACAGAAAAACCGGCTCCTTTTACAAAAGAGGAAAAAGCGCAATGGCACAAAAAGATGGATTTGGTAGCGCTTGGCTCAGACGCGTTTTTCCCGTTTGAGGACAACATAGAGCGCGCTGTTAAATCCGGTGTAAAATATATTGCTCAGCCGGGAGGTTCGGTAAGGGATCCTGAGGTTATTGCCTGCTGTGATAATTTCGGAATCGCGATGGCTATGACGGGAATAAGACTTTTTCACCATTAATTGGGCATTTTATGTTTATCAGGCTGTGATGCAAAACAATATGGTTGGTTTGAATTTTTGATTTGGGTTTAAACGGCGGTTTTACAATAAAGCCGCATAACTGACTAGCATTAGCTTTGCTGTTCTGTAAATCTCTTCATCCAAAACGCAAAATCACTTAAAATAAAGGAAATATCCGATTTTTATTAATCTTAATAATTTTGACTGATGGTTATTTGCATTGCTTTATGCCGGCAAGGCCCGTTTTAGGGCTTTCCGGCATTTTTTATAAGAATGTTTAAATTTTTTTCGATTCGGCACTTTTTATCAATCTGTTTAAATTCTACCGAATGCATTTTTTATTACGCCTTGAGAAAAAAGCAAGCTTTTATTTGAGATTGACAAAAATATGACGAATATCCGCCCCATATCTGTGGAAAAATATGTATTGATTTTAATTATAATATATTTTATAATATTCAGCGGGTAAAAATAAATAATTTTAACAGAGAGGTATCAGTATGAACGCTTTAAACAAAAAAACGATTGAAGATATTGATGTTGCCGGCAAAAAGGTTCTTGTTCGCTGTGATTTTAACGTTCCGCTTAAGGATGGGGAAATTACAAACGATAAAAGAATTGTAGCGGCGCTTCCTACAAT
>JAJBVR010000152.1 GCA_020859725.1 Clostridiales bacterium
CTGTAATAGATAAATTTTATTCCGAAGGTAAAAACAACTCGCAATACAAATACTGATTAATACGGCAAAATCAACAAAAAGGCTTATCGGCAGACGCTGATAAGCCTTTTATTAAAATCATATAACTTATGTATGCAAATATAGGCGAATTTAAGAAACTGATAACATACTTATCTGTTTCCGCATCCGAAAGCGTAAAATCGTGCGTTTTACCCGTCAATTTAATTAATTCAGTGGATTTATAAACAGAAACCTTTTTCTGAGAATTTCATCGGCGGCCTGTTCTGTATCAATCAGAGCCGGATAAAGCAGTATCATACCTGCAATTTGATTTGGCAAATCATTTGCTGTTAAAGCAGAAACGCATCACCAAGGCTTATTTCTAATAAAAGCGCCGTATTTTTATTAACATCGCCGATTTCTTATTGAGGACAAAATCACTTTCAAATCACTTTTTCCTTGAACACAGACATATTATTTGTGTTAAAATTAAAGCAGTAGGGAATATAACCGTTTTTACACAAGAAATTCTCTGTGCTGTATGATCAGGATTTATTTTCGTTTTTTCTTTGTGTGAATTGGTATTAAGAAATTATTTTAATTTTGATATTTCCTCAATAAAGGCTGTTGCCGAATCAAACGCCTTATAAACAGAAGCAAACCTTACATATGCAACTTCATCTATATCCTTGAGCTTTTCCATAATAAGCTCGCCTATACGAACGCTTGTTACTTCCCTGTCCGTTGCGCTTTGCAGAGTTGTTTCAATCTCTGAAATAGCATTTTCAAGCACAGTTGCCGGAACAGGCCTTTTTTTACAGGCGCGGAGTATTCCGTTCAGAATTTTAGTGCGGTCAAACACTTCTCTGCTTTTGTCCTTTTTAATAACGATAATAGGAACATCCTCTATAACTTCATATGTTGTAAAACGCTTTGAACACTCAACGCATTCCCTGCGGCGTCGTATGCGCTCATTTTCATCTGTTGGGCGGGAATCAATAACCTTGCTTTCCTCACACCCGCAAAACGGACATTTCATAAAAAACCTCCTTAACGGTTTCAATAAAAATTATAACACAACATATAGATAAATGCAAGTGTTTTAACTTTACACCAATATATAGAATTAATCTATATTTTTGGGATGAGTTAACCTGTTATTGCATAAAAACATCCAAACAGCCATTGAGCAAATAATTATATATCCAATAAATGACCACAAATCAGGTACATCTCCGAAAACAATAAAACCTACTATCGCCGCAAACACGACCTGCGAATAATCATAAACGGAAATTTCTCTGCTCGGAGCATAAGTATATGCCGCAGTAATTGAAAACTGCCCGCCTGCCGCGCATAATCCTGCTAAAAGAAGATATATCCACTGCAAAACCGTCATATAATGAAAATCGAAAATAAGATACGGAAGTGTAACTATTGTTGAAAAAGCCGAAAAAAACAAAACCGTTATTTTGCCGTTTTCGCCTTTTATTCCAAGCCAACGCACACAGGTGTAGGCGGCTCCTGCACACATTCCGCCTATAAATCCCGCCATTGAAGCAACTATATTTACGTTTGAAAATGTTGGTTTTATAATAAACAAAGCGCCGATAAAGGCAACCGCTATTGCCACCGCCTGTTTAGGCTTAACTTTTTCTTTTATAAAAAGAGCCGAGAATATGAGAACAAAAAACGGGCTCATTTTATTCAGCATAGAGGCATTTGAAAGCTCAATTCTGTCCAATGCATAGAAATTTCCTATTACACCTCCGAAACCTATAACAGACCTCATAAACAAAAATTTAAAGCTTCCTTTTTTAGGTTTAAAGCTTTCGCCGGACTGTAATATTGCAAAAAGAGCAAATATCATAGCCACCAAATTACGGAAAAACACCTTTTGCATTGTGGGAATATCTCCCGAAAGGCGGACAAAGGTATTCATTCCCGTGAAGGAAAGCGCCGAAAGCAGTATAAAAATTATGCCTTTGCTTTTATCATTTAAAGTTTTAAAAGAATTAATCATAACATTCACTGATCCGAAATCAAAATAATATATTCCGCAATTACACAATAAAGGAGAATGCCGAACAACACTCCCCTTTACAATTTTCCAAATAATATTTTACCCCAATAATTTTTCAACAGCTGCCAGCCTTACACAAATGCACAGCAATTCAGCCGCTGTATTAAGTTCATCAACCGTAGGATAGCTCGGCGCTATTCTTATATTTGAATTATTTTCGTCACGCCCGTAAGGGAAAGTAGCCCCAACGGTTGTCAGCACCACTCCGGCTTCCCTGCAAAGCTCGCCTACCCTTTTGGCGCAGCCGTTCATAACATCCAGGCTGATGAAATAACCGCCTTTAGGATTAAACCAGGAGGCAATGCCTTTTCCCGAAAGCTCATTGTCAAGATGCTTCAAAACCGTATCAAACTTCGGTTTCAGAATAGCCGCGTGCTTTTTCATATGATTCAAAACTCCGTTAGCGTCCTTAAAAAACTGCACATGGCGAAATTGATTCATTTTATCATAGCTGATAGTTTGCGCTCCAAGGCGTTTTTTTATTTCCGCTATATTATTATCACTTGCAATCAACGCGGAAACACCGGCTCCCGGGAAAGTTATTTTTGATGTTGAGCAAACCTCTATCACCATATCCTCATTGCCGTATTCGGTAAGCACATCAAATATATTAAGAAGCTTATCTCCGTTTTCGTCCAAATCGTGAACGCAATATGCGTTATCCCAAATTATTCTGAAATCTTTTGCCGCCGGCTTTAATGCCGCTATTCTTCTTACAACTTCATCGCTGAAAGTAATTCCCTGAGGATTTGAATATTTAGGGACGCATATTATTCCCTTTACAGAAGCGTCCTTAACATATTCCTCAATCTTATCCATATCCGGGCCGTCTTTCATCATATTAATATTTATCATCTCAATTCCGAAATGCTCCAATATTGTGAAATGGCGGTCATATCCTGGAACAGGGCAAAGGAACTTAATATTTTCCTGTTTGCACCACGGAATATCCCCCGCGCCGTGCGTATAGCACTGGGAAATATAATCAAACATAAGAGTAAGGCTAGCATTAGGACCCACAATTACATTTTTCGGATTTACGCACATCAAATCCGCAAAAAGCTTTTTACAGCTTGGAATACCATCCAAAATACCGTAATTTCTTAAATCAACTCCGTTTTCAATATAATCTTTAACATCATTAAGACCTGAAGATAAATCAAGCTGATCCGATCCCGGTTTGCCGCGGCTCATATCAAGTTTCAAACCTTTCGCCTTAAATTCACCGTATCTTTTTTCAAGGGAAGCCTTTTCCGCATTCAGCTCCTCTTTAGACATTTCCGAGTACTTTTTGCTCATAATAAAATACCTCCAAATAGAAATTACGTTGGTATTTTACCACTAAAGCAATAAATTTGCAACATTATTATATCAACAAGACGGAGATTCTATAAACCATTTTGTATCATCCAAAAACAGATATGTTTCCAAACCCATAATATTGCAGGTGTACCTTGTGCCCGCACCCCCGCTTTTTAGTGACGCGGCAGGGCGTATATCGTTAATTATATCAACATCATATTTTTCATCATCAAGCTTAATCATAAGCGGAATAATTTTTCCGTTTAAATCAAATTTTGCTAAAACTTCTATATACTTTTTCATAAATAATCACCTTATAATTTAACAAAAACAAACTGAATTTTCTCCGAACAAATCCGAACAAATAAATAATAAACCCAATTAACAGTTAACCGTTAAAATAGCTCACAGGATGAATTACGTGATCATCATGCGGATTAAACCTGCTTAAACCCAAATCTGAAAGAAGCGAGGCTCTCTGCACCGAATAATTTCCGAAGCGTCGCCTTATTTCATCAACGGTATGCTCTATTTTTTCCAGTTTTTCATGCTTTTCCACGCTTCCGTTTAAATCAAACTGAAAAACATCCGTTCCGAAATCAGACACGGATACGCCTATACTTCTAATAGGATTTTTCCAATCATAATTTTCGCAGAACAGCTTCATGGCGGCGGCGATTATTTCATAAGAAATATCCGTATGATTTTTAAGCTGCATCTGCCTTGAAAAATGTTTCAAATTGCAGTCTCTTACCGTTATAGACACGGTTTTTCCCTGAACTCCCTGTTCCCGCATACGTCTTGCAACGCTTTCCGCCAAAACGGTAAAAACAGTTTTAACCTCTTCATTATTAACCATATCTCTGGGAGTGGTTGTGGAATTTCCTATACTTTTAACATCACGCCCGTCATTTATATTGCTTACGGGAGAGTCGTCGAACCCATTTGCGAATTTGTACAATACACTCCCGTTTTTACCGAAAACGTAACGGAGAAAATTTAAATCGCTGTTTGCCAAATCGCCCACAGTATAAATTCCATAAGAATTTAATTTTCTTTTAGTAGCGGGTCCTACAAAAAGCAAATCCGAACACGGACTCTTCCAGACTATATCCTTATAATTATTTTTATTTATAACGGTTATTGCATCCGGCTTTTTGTAGTCGGAACCGAATTTGGCAAATATTTTATTCCATGAAACGCCTATACTGACTGTAATACCAAGTTCAAATTTAACTCTTTTACGTATTTCCCGTGCAATTTCATATCCGCTTTTTTCACATCCGGTAACATCAATCCAATTTTCATCCAGCCCAAATGATTCTATAAAATCCGAATAATCCTTATAAATATTCCTTGCCATTTCGGAAAACCTCATATAAAGAGGAAAATTAGGCGGAACAACTATTAAATCAGGGCATTTTTGCTTTGCCTTCCATATAGGTTCGGCGGTTTTTATTCCGAAGCGCGCCGCGATTTCATTTTTTGTTAGAATTATTCCGTGCCTTTCCTCCTTGCTGCCGCCCACTGCAACGGGCTTCTCCCTTATTTCAGGATTATATAGGCATTCAACAGACGCATAAAATTTATTGCAGTCTACGTGAAGAATTGTTCTTTCCACAGCTGTTTTCACCTCTATCGAACATTTGTTTCATTATATAATAAAACATCTTCAAAGTCAAGCAAAAAGCAAAAGAAAATTTTTCCAAACCAAAAAGT
>JAJBVR010000109.1 GCA_020859725.1 Clostridiales bacterium
CTTATATAATTCTACTATAGTTTGTGTGCAAAATCAATAAAATGATAAAATTATAGTGCATTCTGATTTTGAATATGCTATTATATAATAAAATTATGAATATTGTTTGAAAGGATATATTATAAGTGAATAATGACGAAGAAATAGATAAAATTTTAAATGAAATCAATAAAAATAAATCATCATCCGATGTTTCCGAAAAATCAGACGCTGCTGAAGATGTTGGAAAAAACGATGAAAAAGATAAAAATGAAAACAATCTTTCGGATGAAAAAGAAATAAACGAAGAAACAAAAAAATGTAATTGAAAATAATGATACAAGCGGAGGATTCGGTGTTGATGATTATGTTGAATCCGAGGAGGAACCTATGAATAATTTCGGAAAAAAGGCATTATTACAGCGGCTGTTGCCGTCGTTGTTATTATAGCGATTGCGGCGGGAGTATATTTCGGCGTGTTTTATAAAAAAGAAGAGCCGACTACAACCTCATCCTCAACAATCACAACCACCAAAGCTCCCGTTGCCGTAAAAAATCCTCTTACCGGTGAGGCGGGATATAACGAATCGGCTAAGGGCAGGCGTCCGATCGCGGTTGTTGTTGAAAATTCGCCTCAGGCGCGCCCGCAGTATAATATGGATACTCCCGATATTATAGTAGAGGGTGAAGTTGAGGGCGGAATAACCCGTATGCTTTGGCTTTATTCTGATATGACGGCGCTGCCGGAGCAAGTTGGTCCAACCCGTTCCGCCAGGCCATGCTTTGTTAAATTTTCGGAATTTTTTGATTCGATTTTCGTTCATTTCGGAGAAAGTCACAGCAAAGGCGATTATACCGGCGCGGACGAGGTTATAGAAAAAGATAACGTTGATAATATAAACGGGATGAAAGTATCGTCCTGCTTTACACGTACAAAGGATAAGGCAAGCCCGCACAATGCCGTACTTCTGGGAAGCGAGCTTGTAAATGCAATAGAAAAAAGAATTACAGAACCGATTTGAAAAACGATTCCTTTACCCGGCTTAGTTTTAATGATAAAACAGCTTCTTTGTCCGGCACGGTGTGTAATACCGTAAAAGCAAAGGTTTCCTCCAGAAGTGATGTTCATACCCTTACATATGATGAAAGCAAAAAGGTTTATGTTAATTCCTCAAGCTATGGGCAGGAAGTTTTCTTTACAAATGTTATTGTTATGTTCGCTGATACCGAATATGTAAAGAAAGAAAATTATAAAACAGCCGGAAATACGGAAACATATTGTGATTATAGTTTTACAAGCGGCACAGGCAAGCTTGCTTCCGCCGGAAGTATAGTTGATTTTAACTGGAAAAATGAAAACGGAACGCTTGTGCTTACCGATTCTCAAGGAAACGCGCTAAAGCTTAATCCGGGAAAAAGCTGGATTTGCCTTGCTTCCGATAATAACGGCGGCAGTGTTGAATTTCAAAACTGTTTCTTGGAGATTTATTTGAAAATAATAATTAACTTTTAATTATTTAATATTTAATCCCTGAAATCATATTTGCTGTTTGGGAGGCGTTATATATGATATTCAATAAAAACGGTAAATTTAAAATAATGCAGATTACGGATATGCAGGAAATACCTTCTGTTTCTCCGGATACAATAAGCCTTTTGGAAGCCGCTGTTGAAGCGGAAAAACCTGATTTGGTAGTTTATACTGGCGATCAGATAAAGGGCTACGGAGTAACATATAAGGGAAAAGGCAAGGAGTTGGAAAACGCTGTTGCAAAAACCATAAAAACTTTGCTTGAGCCTGTTACAAAAAGGAATATACCTTTCGCCGTTACATTCGGAAATCATGACAGGCAGGTTGGAATTTCAAATAAAGACCAATTTAACAATATTTATAAAAAGCTTCCTAACTGCATAGGGGAGCAGGCAGAGGGCATAGACGGCGGCGGAACATGCGCTGTTCCGGTAAAAGCGTCTGACGGCTCCGGGAAAGATGTGTTTAACCTTTATCTGTTTGACAGCGGCACAGACGCCAAAGGCGGAGGCTATGAACCGTTTGACCCTGAGATTATAAAATGGTACAAAAAGAAAAGAGAAGAGCTTAAGGAGAAGAACGGCGGATATGTTCCGTCAATAGTTTTTCAGCACATTCCCATGTGCGAATATTATAATGTTTTAAAGCGCGTAAAAAAAAGTGAAAAGGGCGCGGTGCGGGCGTTCAGAACCCATAAAAACGAATACTATAAGCTTGGGGATACATGTTCGGCAGATGATATATTTTTAGAACCTCCTTCAATTTCCAATTCAAATACCGGTGAGTTTGGCGCTCTTTCCGAAAAGGGCGATATTTTGGCTGTTTTTGTAGGCCACGACCATAAAAACAGCTTTGTGGGCAGATATAAAAATGTTGATTTGGGATTTACTCAGTCTAGCGGCTTTAATGTTTACGGAAACAGAACAAAACGCGGTGTTCGTATTATTACGATTGATGAAAAAAATCCGTCTTCATATGAAACGTACACAAGAACTTTTGATGAGCTTGTGGGCTCCAAGGTAAGCAAACCCATATATGATTATATTTCAAGCAAAACACCGGAAACCGTTGACGCGGCAATCCCAATGATAGAAAAGGCTGTTGCCGCCATAGCGGCAGCGGCGGTTGGTATTTTTATAATTATTAAATTATTGAATAGTTAGAAAGGCGGCTGTTTGTATGGGCGGAAATAAAAACGGATTTTCAAAATGGATCGAAAAGCACTCTGAAATATGGAAGTTTATTAAATTTGCCATAGCAGGCGGCGGTTCTTCGGCAATAGAATTAGTAGTTCATATGATTTTGCTGAATTTCGTTTTCGCCGGGCTTACCGGTCAGCCGATTGTTAACAGCGCTCTTAATATGATAGGCATAACTTCAAGGGGCTATTTATATACATATCTTATTTCAACTACAATCGGATACGCTATTGCCTTTGTAATAAACAGAAAGGTAACTTTTAAGGCAGACGCCAATCCCACAGTCAGTATGATTTTATATGTCGTTATGGTGGTGATTACCATTTTTGCAAACGGCTGGATAGGTTCCGCGATGACCACCTTTGCACAGGCTCATAATCTTACGGGGAATTTCTGGGATTTGGTTATAAAAATTATAGGAATGGCTGTTCCCACTTTATGGACTTATCCCTGCAACAGATTTATTATTCACAGAAAAAAGAAACCAAGTCCGGATAATGAAAAATTATTTGTCAAATAAGAAAATTAAATATCTTAAAGTAAAATAAAAACGGTATAAAAACCGCGGCGCAAAATAATCGCGCCGCGGTTTTTATTTATAAATTTATCAGCGTAACAGCTTATATATTTATTATATTAATTCCCTTTTTAACTTTGTATTTTTCAGAATTAAAAGCTACTATTCCACTGCTTTCTGCCCGAACAACCAAAACGCTCGGTTCATCACCCATTGAGATATATCCGCTTTCGGATTTTTTGCAGCCGTAAAGCAATTCTTTTCCGTTTTCAAAATGAATAAATGCTTTTTTCAGCACGGTTTCTTCCATGCATTTGAAATGTTCGTTAACATCATTGTCACACGAACCGCCGTAATCGGATGAATGCCTTCCGGGAAGCCTGTTGAAATTACGTATATATTGAAACACAAATTTTTTAGGATTGCATTTGTACCAATCTGAAATTGTAGGCAAATATTCCTCTCCTATTATAACCTCTTCAAAATCATAACCCCTTTTGTTTTCAGACGGCACCATTTTTTTGCCTTTTATGCACGATATGCCCATCTAAGAACGCCTTCATCATCAATGCACTGTGCACAGGCTCCCATCGTATCCATAGTGTCCTTAAGATATTCGGCTTTTCCCGTAAGCAAATACAAATAATATGCAGCGTATATTTTCCAGGAAGTCCATCCGTGGGGAGAATTAAGCATATTTGAATTAAAGTTTATATCGTATCTTGCCTCCCAAAATCTAAGTGTGCAGCCTCTTATTCTTGCGTCCGGCGCAAATATTTGCTCAAGGCATTTGTGCTTTTTTAAAATATATTCGGCAGATTGTGTAAGCTCTTTTTTTTAATGAATAATTTTCTGTGTTAAGCGCGAAATAAGCAAGCTGAAGCGCTTCGCAGGAAATCATTCCGTCCTCAAATGTCATATCTCCCTCTGTTTGAATATTGTCTAAAAGGCTGTTTAAATTTAAAACTGCCCGTTCGGCGCTTTTATAATGCTTTAAAAAGCGAATTTCCAGACCGGCAGATTTTTCGCAAAGCGCAAGATCAAGCAGTGATTTCGCAGGGTATATAACGCATGTGTAGTGTGTTGAGTGCGAGTAAAAAGCTCCGTCGCTTTTCTGCAATGAAATAAGCTGGTTGGAAAGTATATCCGCGCTGTTAAGATATTTGATATTGCTTGTAAGCTTGTAAAATTCCGCAAGCAGTGAAATGAGGCAGGATATATTTTGAAGTCTTTCAGGCAAAGCACGCTTTTTTAGCTTTCCGGATTTTTTAGTGTTGAATTTAAAAAAATCATTAAATTTATTTGTGATTTTTTCAGTATATTCATCATCTTTAATTAATTTTGCATAAGCGGCTATTGTAAAAAACCATACCAGCTTTCAGTGTGAGTTCCTGATTTCTGCTGGCATTTTTCGGCATGTTTTGCTGCGCGTTCAAGATAAAAGCTCCAGGGTTTTCGGTAATACAAACGTGTGCGAGCGGTTTTTTCATTTTCAAATTTTACATCACATCTGCCGTTTTTATTTATTATTTTGTATTTGCTTTTTATCAACGAAATCGGTTTTTCCCATTCTTCAAGAGTATATTTTTCAAATTCGCATACTACTATATTTGAATGCCTGAAAACAAAATCGGCAAGCTCTTTTCGGCTTTTAACGGGTTCTATGAAAATTTCATATGTATATTCACCCGCGGAAAGGCAGCCTTCCGGAGCGGGATGACTTTTTGGCTGGGTGAATATACAATGTAAGTGCAACAGTCAAAAAGACGAAAAAGAATGACTCA
>JAJBVR010000023.1 GCA_020859725.1 Clostridiales bacterium
ATATACATTAAGGTTAATATATTTCAGAAAGGATTTAGGCTTATGAAAATTAAAAAATTCAAAAAAATATCGGCGGTGTTTTTAGCGGTTGTTATGGTTGTTTCAATATTTGCCTCCATGCCTTTTACCTCATTTGCTTCGGCATATACCGAAACCCAGCTTAAAGAGCTGCTGGGCGAATATGAGCTGAAGATAAATGACGGTAAGGTTTATACAAATCTTTCAAATTCATATGACGCCTATTATGACGCTTATGTTACTTATATCGGCGTAAAATCTGGAATACTTTCCGAATCGGATATTGATCCCGCGTATAATTCTCTTCAAACCGCAATGAGCAATATGTTTGAATTTGCGCCGTATGCGGCTTCAAATCCAAAGCCGTCTTTTAATGCGGATTCAAACAGCGCCGCAGATGTTTCCTCTACATATGCAAATTTGCTTTATACAGGGGCAAGCGGTTCAAAATCAGCAGAAAACACTGTAAGCAGATGGCAATTTGAAGTGGGCTACAGTAACACGGTTATGCTTTATGACGGAATTGTGCAGCCTAAAACTCAGGTAATGTATGCCGGCAGAGTAACGGCGCAATTTGCCAGCAGCAAAACAATGGCTCCCTATTCGGCATATCCAACAAAAGGCAGCGATAATTATGAGGATAACGGAGAACTGTATCTTCCGTCTTTGTGGTTCGGTGGGGAATCAACCAACTACGATTACACATGGTCATATTCGCATTCCTCATACACTTTCGGAAACAATGCGTCAACTTCTTCTGCCGGAAAGTCTTTAACGGGAGGTACTTCCGCTTCGTCATTTGCTTCATATGTTAACAGTGTTGCATTTAATGAAAACACCGTGTGGTCTGACAATGAATATTCAAAGTCATATGAAAGACTTAATTGGGCAAGTATTTCGGGAGATACGTCCGCAGCAGATAAAGCCACTGCTACCGCTGATAAATCCATATATGTAATTAATTACAAAAAGCTTATTGACGCTTTGAATTTATCGGGTCTGGATGTTTTAAACAATTCCTACAGCTCTGTAAAAACTCTGTTCGGAGCTTTGGATGCAGCTCAGAAAGTTGACCCGAACAAATATTTTTCCTCCGCTTCCGATGAAACGATAAGTTCAAATGTGGCGGATTGCGCGTCGGCGATTAAAAACGCAGTTGATAATATAAACAGCGCTGAAAACTCGCTTGTTGCCGTTAACAACAAAAGCTATGTAGCTCTTGCCGAGCATTACAAAACCTACTCATCCGCTGCACAGGGAAATAATTCCAACGGATATTATACGGACGAGTCGTATGCTGATTTTATTTCAGCGTTTAATTCGGCAAATCCGGTTTTGACAGATATTATTTATAAAAATATCAGAATGACAGACGCCTCGCAAACCGATACAAATCTTGTAAACGGCTATCACGGATTAAAAGCAGCTGAAAAATATGTTGATGATTCGGAACTGCAGGGCTGTTTTGAAAAATATTATTCCTTAACTCAAAGTTATTATACCGTGGAAACATATAATGCTTTAACGCAGCAGATTTCAGCGGCTCTTAATCTTTATAACGGGAATGATTATACTTTAGGTATAACTCTTGAAGACACGGCTGAAAATGAAGAAATTTATAATTCCGTGTTAAATGCGGTTAAAACGGCTTATTCCGCACTTCGAATCAGCAAAGACGCTAAATTTACAGTCGGCGCTTCTATTGAAAGCTATAATTCGCTTATGGATAAGGTTTCAGCTGTTGACGGCTCCAAGTATTCAAATTATGAATCTGTTCTAAAAAGCATAAACGATCAGTCTGAAATTATACTTTCATTTGATAATAAGGAATTTGCCGGAGAATCGCAGGCGGCGGGCGAATATCTTTCCGTATTAAATGAAATCAGAAATCTTATTGATTCCCTGCAATTAGCTTTCACTTCAATAGAAAACGGAACGGTTGTATCTGCCGAATACGGCTCAACCAATGGCTACAGCGCAGATAATATTACCACTTCTTTAAAAAATCAAATACTTCAAATAACATATTTTAAAACTGTGTCGGGTGATGCCTCATTTACAACGGAATATGATATAACGGTTGATAATACATATTATAATTGGGCGGCATACAGGCCTGCTCAGCTTCATGCTCTTGGCTTCGGTTCATACGGTCAGGATTCTTTAGATAATCAGAGCGTGCTTTGGAAAGAAGGCGGAGCAGCTAAATCCGATTCATTTGATGAAAGCGCTTATAACTATCACACTGCGCTTATGAAAACACCGCAGAATTACACAGTGGGCTCAAATTATATAAATATAACTGAAAATACAAATGGTCAAAAGATTTTCGGCGAACATACCGTTACGGCTAAAGCAAATTCAACTGTAAACGCGACTGTGTTTACAACACCGGATATTTTTGAGTTGATTAACGTTTATAACAATGAAAAGCAAAGAACAAATACGGATGTTAAGCAAACTGTAACGGTTATTGATATTTATCCTCTTATTGAAAAAGTAAATGCGGCAACTGAAATTGTAGATAATTCTTATTTAAACCTTTACGGCTGCTATACCGAAACAACATGGAATAATTTCATTACCGCGCTTACAAATGCAAAGGCCGATCTTGCATATACCGAAATGAGCAATACGGAAATAGTTAATGAATGTAAAACAAGGCTCAGTAATTTAACTAACGCAATTTCAGAGCTTACGGTAAACAGCGGCGGAACCCATAAATATACCGAACAGGCGGGTTCAATACAGCCAACCTGCACTTCAAGCGGAGCGCTGATACTTAAATGCGATATATGCGGAAACACCGTGCGCACAAGACCTTCCGCTTTGGGGCACGATAAGATTTATACTTCTAACGGTGACAGTAAAACGCATACGGTCGGCTGCTCAAGAGGAGATCTTGATGAAATCGAAAACTGCACGGGAACAGATTACTGCGAGTTTTGCGGCCAGCAGCTTTATGTGACTGCCGAATGGGATGAATTTAACACGGCAAAAGCTTTAATGGAGCAGGCGCTTGCGGAATCTGAAAGCGGAGCTGTAAAATATACGGCGGACGCGCTTAAAACGGCAAATGAAGATATTTCTGAAATCACATATTATAATTATACCGCACAGCAGCAAACTGCGGTTCGTGATACAGAGCAGAATGAAATAAACACTCAAACCGTTCTTATTAACAATGCTGTTTCCGCTCTTGAAAACGGAAAAGCCGATGCAAGCGTTTATGAAGCCAATCTTTCAAAAATTAAAACTCTTAATGCGGATGCGTATGATATTGCGGAAATAGAAAATGCAGTTAAAGATGTTGAAATCACCAAAATCGTTGTTGTAAACGGTAAAAATTACATAGGATGGATTTATGATAACTATAATGTTGCGTTCGGAACGGCGGTAACGGAAAATCAGTATGAATATACCGTTTCTGTTATGGACGCTGACGGAAAAATTTGGTGCCTTGATACAGCTCAGAGGCTCATTGAGGTTGCCGCCGGTGTTAATGAAAAAGGCGAAACAACTTTTACCCCGGTAAACAGCGGAGACACTGTTGGTACTTTCCACTACGGAGATTATATTTCCGTTTCCAATCCGGCGAACGCCTCAGAAGTGTGCAACTGGTCCGAAAGCATAATAGCTCATTCCACAAATACAAATTCAAGCAAAAAATATATTGCTTCATCTGCAAAATATCAGTTTAATTTAAGAGGAAATACTTCTCTTTATATTGATTCCGCCTCAGACGGTTCACTGTCAAAGGTTATTACTTTTGTTGATTCGTCAAGCGGCAAAGTTATAGGAACAGAGTACACTGCCTCATCGGAATATGTTATAAACACGGAAAATCTGCCTACCGTACCGTTCTATAAAATAGAAGGCTATAAAAGAAGCGATACGGGCGAAACATTTACATCCGCCCAAATCGGGAATATTGAAAGCGATATTACGATTTATGTAACGTATGCTCCGATAACTTCTGTTCCTCTTTACACCATAACGCTTGTAAATGAAAATAATGAAATTCTTGATGTTCAAATAAAAGAATTCAATAAATTGGTAACTCTTTCGGCTCCCGGCGCGGCGGCTTATGTTTATTCGGAAAACAATTCGGATAAAGTTCTTTGGTACGGAAATGAATATTCATTTTACGCCTGCCGTGATATAATTGTTAAAGCTGTTTCAAACGCTCCTGATTCTGCCGAAGCTGATGTTATTTCAGCCCCGTTAGTAACAAAGGGCGGTTCGGTTACTGAATTTTCATTTATAGGTTCTTTCGCGGTCCCGGATGACTGTACTGTTCAATCTTACGGAATTGTGCTGGATTTAAACGGCAGTATCGGCAATTTAACTCTCTATGATGTGGATTCCGCTAAAGGCGTTTATAATTTATCCGCTTCAAAGCATACGATAGGCAATCAGTTTACTGTTAACGTAACTCTGGCAATGGATTATAATCCTTCGGTTAATTACGTGTCGTATGTTGTTTATACCGATAAGAACGGAAATACTCAGTATGCATATTCAAACGTTGTAACAGGCGCCGAATTACCGGTGGCTTGAGAACAGGAGCGATATTATGAAATTGTTTTATGAAAAACCCGAAATGGAAATCCGCAGCTATAATTTAACTCCGGACGGAGTTATTACAACAAGCACGGGCACGGATTTGGGAGACGGGGATAAGTATCCCATAATTCCCGTTAATGATTATTTTGAATAAACGGGATTATCTGTCTTATAAATAACGGAAAACATAAAAACGCCCCTTACGGCAGGAATAAAATAAACTGTCATAAGGGGTGCTTTTTATGCCAAAAAGTTACGGATAATAAACGATTATGAAAGTAGATATTAGAATTAAAAATGAAAGGATAGAAACAGAGAAAAGCATAAGGGCGGCAACTATGAACCTCTATATATAAATAAGCACATAATTTCATAACACGATATTACATTAATAAAAGCAATTAAATCAGTGTTGAAT
>JAJBVR010000048.1 GCA_020859725.1 Clostridiales bacterium
GATATACAGATTTATTTATAATATTAAGAATAAAAAAAACTATATGCTTAACACGGCAAAGCACATCGGAAGTAAGGAAACTGAAGCCGAAGCGCAAAAGGAACTTGATTATTTTAAGGAGATTGGATTGTTATGAGCTTTTTAATTGCAGTTTTAGTAATTGTTATAATCGCGGCCATTATATTTTTAGCTTGGTTTATCTCTTACAGGCAAAAAGGCGGCTGCCCTGTTTGCGCACTTCAAAAAATAACAAAACCAACAAAAAATACGATTCCTGTTGAAAACGAACCCGCATATTCAAACAAAGCGGCTCTTACACCGCCGATGGGATGGAGCAGCTGGAACACCTTCAGGCAAAACATAAGTGAAGAATTGATACTGAGCACCGCCGTGGCGATGAAAGCAACCGGATTGCTTGACGCGGGATATAAATATATAAATCTTGACGATTGCTGGCAAAGCTCTATGAGGGATGAGAACGGCAGACTACAGGGTGATTTGGAAAAATTCCCTCATGGAATCCCTGCGCTTATTTCGGCTATAAACAGAATGGGAATGAAAGTGGGGCTTTATTCCTCCAACGGAACCCTTACCTGTGAGGATTTGCCCGCAAGCCTTGGAAATGAAGTGAAAGACGCGCAAACCATTGCGGAATGGGGATGTGAATTTTTCAAATATGATTTCTGCCACCATAAAATTATAAGCGGTAATGCTCCCGTGGTTGAGGCTATAGAAATAAGCGCTCCCGGAAAAAGCGCGGAGCTTACACTCTATCCCGAAAACGCGGAGTTCGGCGGAAGAGCGGCGGCTTTGAACATAAAAAAGCTTCCTACCGGAAAAGGAATAGGATTTTTAAATCACGGAGCGGGTTCGGCAACATTCAGGCCCGTTATTAATACCGGCGGTAAATATGTGCTTACTATTCTTACATATAAGCAGTTTACGCGCAGCGAATCCTATCTTCAAGTAATAATTAACGGAGAAATTTATGAAGTATTTTTCCCACGCACCAACGCCGCCAGCCCAACCGCACGCACACAACTGGTTGTAAAGCTTGATGGAGGCACAAGTGAAATAATAATCAAAAATCCCGTTGCAACCGTTGCCGACAGCTCGTATATTCAATACAGACGTATGGGAAAAGCGCTTAAAGACGTCTCAAAGAAAATTTCATATGAAAAGGGCACGGAAGAAAAACCGATTGTTTTTTCCATATGTGAATGGGGAATCGCCCATCCCTGGAATTGGGGAGCGAAAGCGGGTAATATGTGGAGAACCACGCTCGATATTTTTGCAAAATGGTACAGCATTCATATGATTTACAGACGCACTCTTAAACTTTATAGCTATGCCCGCGTGGGAGCGTGGAACGACCCCGATATGCTTGAAGTCGGAAACGGAAAGCTTACAGATGAGGAAAACAAAACTCATTTCAGCCTTTGGTGCATGCTTGCGGCTCCTTTGATACTGGGAAATGATTTACGGCTTTTAATCGGCTCTGACGGCGAACCTAAAAAGGACAGTTCAATACTTAAAACCGTTACAAATAAAAGCCTCATTCTTATTGATCAGGATTCTTTGGGCAAACCGGCGAAAATGATTAAGAAATTTCACGGCATAGATATAATCGCCAGACCTCTTGCAAACGGAGACGCGGCGCTGTGTTTTTACAATACAACAGCCCATGTAAAAGGAATCTCTTTTGACATCAATGATGCCGCGGCAGACGAATATCTTAATCTTAATTCATCATCTTCATACCAAGTGCATGAGCTTTGGAGTGATGAGCGATTTTCAGCGAAAACAATTTCTGCGTCATTGCAAAAGCATGGCTGTAAAGTATATAGAATAAGCTCAAACTAAAAATTACTTTTCGTCTATAAGATAAATCCTGATTACGGCGCATAGAAAAATTTCTGATTCTAAATTTCCGCACGCCGCCGGATTTCGAGAAAAAACATAATTTTAGTTTTGATAATAAATCCGCACAATATTGCCGCTAATAAGCAGCAGGCAAAAAATACTGAACCCAATGGAAATTTGATATTCCATGTGGTTTTTATTCATTCACTTAAAATTGTTCACAAGAGGCTTTAATTTTTACAATTTATATGATTACCATAATATATTTTATCAGGCGTGATTCTGACAACTTTATTGCCCATACAAAAATCCCCGGCTGTTAAAATCAACCGGGGATTAATCGTTACAATATTAAAATAATGCGCATAAAAGAGACATTCGGTAATTAGTTATTAATAAGCTTATCTCCCTCATTATTCCAGCTGTAAAGCTTGCGAATTTCTTTACCAATCGCCTCTGACGGATGCTCTGAAGCAAGCTTTCTCATAGCTTTGAAGTGAACCTGACGACCGGCAGGACTCATATCAAGCAGAAATTCTTTTGCAAAAGTACCATCCTGAATATCCGAAAGAATTTTTCTCATGGCTTTCTTTGTATCCTCAGTTACAATCTTAGGTCCTGAAACATAATCGCCGTATTCTGCGGTGTTGGAAATTGAATATCTCATTCCCTCAAATCCCGACTGATAAATAAGGTCTACGATTAATTTCATTTCGTGAATGCATTCAAAATATGCGTTTCTAGGATCATATCCGGCTTCGCACAATGTTTCAAATCCCGCCTGCATAAGAGCACAGATACCGCCGCACAAAACCGCCTGCTCACCGAAGAGGTCTGTTTCCGTTTCTGTTCTGAAAGTTGTTTCAAGCACACCTGCGCGCGCTCCGCCGATTGCAAGAGCATAAGCAAGGGCTTTATCAAGCGCATGGCCAGAAGCATCCTGTTCTACGGCAACAAGACAAGGCGTTCCCTTTCCTTCCTGATACTCGGAACGAACGGTATGACCGGGAGCCTTTGGAGCAATCATAGTAACATCAACAAATTTAGGTGGCTTAATGCATCCGAAGTGGATATTAAATCCGTGAGCGAACATAAGCATATTGCCCTCTTCAAGGTTAGGCTCAATTTCATTCTTATAAACGTCGGCCTGAAGCTCATCATTAATAAGGAACATTATAATATCCGCCTGCTTTGCAGCCTCCGCGGTAGTATAAACCTTAAAGCCCTGCTTTTCCGCTTTTTCCCAGGATTTGCTGCCTTTATATAAACCTACAATAACATCGCAGCCTGATTCCCTTAAATTAAGCGCATGCGCATGGCCCTGAGAGCCGTAACCGATTACAGCAATTTTCTGACCTGCAAGATAATCAAGATTACAATCTGACTGATAATAAATCTTTGCCTGTGACATAATGTTTTCCTCCGTAAAAAATATTTTAATTAACTGCTCTGAGTTGTATGACTACTCACCAGCAGTTTTAACAGTTCTTATTATAGCCTGTATGATGTCTAATGTCAACCATAAATTTAAAAAATATTTTAAAGTCCTTCCAAGGCGTGAATTATATGAAGTCGCATAGCCGTTCTGGCGCCTTCGGCATTTCTTTTTTTTATAAAATCCATAATCAGCCTGTCATCGTCCAAATTGTTTTTATTTACGGATTTATCTTTCTGCAAAACTATAACTCCTTTTCTGATGGCGTTAAATATTATAGGCATAAACTGCTTAACAAAAGAATTATGAGTGGCGTTTGCAATGCTTTCGTGAAATTTTTGTTCTTCAAAAGTTCTGTCTTCCCCGCTTATAATTTTTTCCTCCACCTTTTGCCCGTAATAGCAAATCTCGGAAATTTCCTCATCCGTAGCTCTTTCCGCAGCAAGATAAGCGCAATCCGGTTCAAACATAAGCCTCATCTCAAAAAGGTCCTCTATTCCTGATTCAATTTCGTTTAAATCATTGCTGTTTACCACCATATTTGAGGTAACATAAGTGCCGCGCCCTCTTTTTATTTCAAGCACTCCGTTAGTTGTAAGTATTCTTATTGCTTCCCTCAGGGTGGAGCGGCTTACCCCAAGTTCCGCCGAAAGCTCATTTTCATTCGGCAGTTTATCCCCTATTGAAAATCTGTTTTCATCCTCTATCATTTTAAGTATCCGCTGAGCAGTGCTGTCTGCGAGCATATTTAAATTAGCCATAATGATTTTACGCAGCCTTTCCGGCTACAATAAAATATATTAAAGTAATTAATACGCTTTGCTGTAGCCTTACAAAGTGTATATAAGGAAATTTATCCGTTTTAAAATTACGCGGCGCAAATTTTGAGAACGTGCAATTTGTAATCATAAGGATTTTGCCGCACGGGTATCCGCTTATATAATAAGAATAGCACACTTAACAGGCAAAAGTCAATAAGATGTCTGACATCTTACAATAAAACAACAAATTTTTATTGTTTTATTTGTTCAATTTATTCAAATTCTTCTTCAATCACTTGTAAATTATTAAATAATGTTTTATTATATAAGAAATTAATTAAATATAATGGAAGTAATTATTATGAACAGTGCACAAAAATTACGATTTTATATTGAAGCGCTTTGCGTGTATGATTTAAAAAAGGATAAGGTTATCAGCTCTTTGCTGAGCCTTTTACAAAACATAAACAGCGAAAAGGTGCTTGAAAAGCAAAGCGAATTTTTCAGGATGGTTACAAGCCATAATTCTTTTAAACATTATATATCCAATTTAATACTTAATGATGACAACGCTTTTACAAAAGCTGCAGCCGCCGGAACAGCCGGCAGCCTGCCGCAAGCTGTTTTAAACGGAGTAAAAAGCGATTTGGAAAAACTTGAGGCTGTAGCGAATATACTTCCCGAGGATATTTACAATTCTGTTGGGAACAGCGATTTAAAAAACGTTTTAAAAACGCTGCCCGAATGGGAAACAGGCTGTGCCGTAGCTCCGCTTAATCAAAACTGGAAAAATCAGATTGATGATTTAATTGAATACCACAAGGAAAACGGATACGGAATGTTTTCAAAATATTCTGCTTTCACTTGGAGAAATCA
>JAJBVR010000170.1 GCA_020859725.1 Clostridiales bacterium
GATAAGGAGGAAACACTAAATGAATAAACATCATACTTCAAAATCTCAAAAAATAATAAGAATAATAGCTGTAATGCTTGTATGTATTTCAGTAATATCAGCAACTTATGTAACCGCTTTTGCCGAAGAAGTAACTATATCAGAAAACCAGAATACTATTTACTCAACACCAACGCTTGAAAATGTTGGGGAAATAGTAGATGGCGGTCAAATATATGTTAATGGTAAAACAAATAAGTTATATCGTGTTTTTGCAGATGAAGATGAGTCAATATGATATAAAGGCGAAAGTTCCAAATTTGTTGGCTATATTGGCTGATGAACATGATTTAGCAGATCTAAGTAATATAAATTGGT
The DNA here is from genome assembly GCA_020859725.1 of Clostridiales bacterium. Lineage (GTDB taxonomy): Bacteria > Bacillota > Clostridia > Oscillospirales > Acutalibacteraceae > Eubacterium_R. The sequence continues at coordinate 358 of JAJBVR010000170.1, forward strand.
CTGACTACAGAGACGCTATGTTTATGTTGTTTGATTCTGAAAACAAACCGGCAGATTATAACGAATCAAACCCTAATTTTATTACACTTAGAGCGTTTTTCGATATTTATGAAAATGCGGATAAAAATTCCGAAATATTGGAAAAAGCAAAATCTATTAACTATACAAGGATCAGTACACCGTTAAATGCTGAATTAAAAGAAGAATTAGCGCTTATGTTACCATATACAGAACCTTTAGCGCAGGAATTTATAGAATCAAAAGAACATTCCATTGTTCCTTATGCGTCTTATAATGTAACAAGCGCTATAAATTATGCTAACAAATATGCAACAAGTCCAAACACACCAACATATTATTATTTCAGTAATGGAGATTGCGCAAACTTTACCTCTCAGATTCTTGAAAATGCGGGTGTAAGTCAGATTGTATATGATAACGTTGCCAAATGATGGTGGCATAAGCGTGAAAAAGGATTTTTGAGTATAGGGTACAAGCATACACATTCTCAGTCTTGGAGTATGGCTGATACATTTGCAAGATATCAGGGGATTATGTATAGCACTACAAGTCATAGCAGTTTTAAGTCTAATATAAGCAAAGGTTGCTTTATTGTTGCAGACTTTGATAAAGACGGCGATTGGGATCATTGTGGATTTGTTACCGATAAGACTTCGAGCGATTACAAAGTGGCACAACATACAAGTAATTATAATGCATGGGCGAGCTCAAGTACAAATAGTTGGGATACAATCGGCAGCAACGGTGGTAAATACGCACGAGTTAGAACTTGAAAATTAAATAAATGAGGGATTTAAGTGAAAAGCATATTTAAACGATGCTTATTGGCAGTCCTGTTTATGTTAAATTTGTCAACTCTCTTATTGGATTGGCAAAAAATAGAGGGATTGACAGCGCGTAGCGGTATTTTGATTCTTTCAAGTAATATAATGCTATCCGGTATTATATTATGTATGTATTTTCTTAGTTTACTATTTTTTAAAAAATCAAAAACGTTTTTTTCATTACCGGATTATGTTCGCTTAGTATGTTAGCAGCACTTGAAATTTCAAAGTTTGAATCTTACGGTAGATTCAACAATTCGGCAATAGGTGTCTATTTAGGCCTATTGACTATGCTTGTAACTATTTCTTTGTTTGTCTTTTTATTAAGAAAAGAAACATTTGAACGTAATAAATAAAAAGATGGTGTCAAGATTGACACCCTCAGCTTGTCGTGAAACAACAATTTTATTTTCGTTTAACAAAAAATCTTTGAAATCACAATTACAATCATAAGCCGATTGCTTTAATTCTATTTGCAGAATTTCTTCATTTGTCATAGTCAACCTCTTCTGAGTCGATTTGTTTTTATCATTACGAAAATTCTGGTATAAAACAGCAAAACATACTGCTTACATATTTTAAATTATTGCAAGCAGTATGTTTAATACTTTTCAGCAGATAAAATAAATGCTTTTTGCAAATTATTTTGACGGTATAAGCTTTTTGGTTTCTCCCATATATGGCTGAAGAGCTGACGGAATATTTGCGCTGCCGTCCTTATTAAGATTATTTTCAAGAAACGCAATCAGCATTCTCGGCGGAGCAACAACAGTATTATTAAGCGTGTGTGCCAGATAATTGCCGTTTTCGCCCTTAATTCTTATTTTAAGGCGGCGTGCTTGCGCGTCTGATAAATTGGAGCAGGAGCCCACCTCAAAATATTTTTTCTGGCGGGGCGACCACGCTTCAACATCAATGGATTTAACCTTTAAATCTGCTAAATCACCCGAACAGCATTCCAATGTTCTTACCGGAATATCAAGACTGCGGAACAAATCAACCGTGTTTTGCCAAAGTCTGTCAAACCACATTTTGGATTCATCTGGTTTACAAACAACTATCATTTCCTGCTTTTCAAACTGATGTATTCTGTAAACACCGCGCTCTTCAATTCCGTGCGCGCCTTTTTCTTTTCTGAAGCAGGGGGAATATGACGTAAGGGCTTTTGGAAGCTCGCTTTCCGGAGTTATTGTATCAATAAATTTGCCAATCATTGAATGCTCTGAGGTGCCTATAAGATAAAGATCCTCCCCCTCAATTTTATACATCATCGCGTCCATTTCAGCAAAACTCATAACGCCGTTAACAACCGCCGAACGTATCATATAGGGCGGAATGCAATATGTGAAGCCTCTGTTTATCATAAAATCCCTGGCATATGCAAGAACCGCAGAATGAAGCCTTGCAATATCGCCCATAAGGTAATAAAAACCATTTCCCGCCACTCTCCCGGCCGCGTCAAGGTCAATACCGTTAAACTTTTCCATAATATCCGTGTGATAAGGAATTTCAAAATCAGGCACAAGAGGTTCGCCGTATTTCTGAATTTCAACGTTTTCGCTGTCATCTCTGCCGATAGGAACGGAAGAATCGATAATATTCGGAATTATCATCATTATTTTATTGATTTTATCAGAAAGCTTGCTTTCCTTTTCGGAAAGAGATTCAAGCTCCTCAGCCTGAGCCTTAACCTTTTCACGAAGAGCCATACCCTCTTCCTTTTTACCCTGAGCCATTAAATTTCCTATCTCTTTTGAAAGCTTATTTCTGTTTGCCCTAAGCTCATCCGCCTTTTTCTGTGCCTCTCTTTTTTCTCTGTCCAGCTCAATAACCTCATCAACAAGCGGCAGCTTTTCCTCCTGAAATTTCTTTTTAATATTTTCCTTAACAATATCTGGATTTTCCCTTACAAATCTTATATCAAGCATTTTTAATCTCCTAACTTATTCGCTAAATCCTTTAATTCTTCCAAAGTGTAAAACTCAATTTCCAGCGTTCCCTTTCCTCTGCCGTTATAAACCTTAACTTTGCGGCCGAGTGTTTCCGAAAGTGAAAGCTCCACTTCATCGTAAAAACTGTTTCTTCTTTTATTATGCCTTATCGGCGCTGTTTTTGCATCCTTAACTTTGGCAAGTCTTTCCACATCTCTAACTGTTAGTTTGTCTGAAACTATTTTTTTGGCAACTTCAAACATCATTGCGTCATTTTCAAAAGCAAGCAGGGCACGAGCATGACCCGCGGAAATCGCTCCGCTTTTAGTCATATCTCTAACCTCCTGAGGCAATCTCAGCAGCCTTAGGCTGTTCGCAATCGCGGGCCTTGATTTTCCTACGCTCAGTGCAATATCCTCCTGCGTAAACCCGCATTTATCAATAAGCGCCTGCAAGCCTTCCGCCTCTTCAATGGGATTAAGATCTTCTCTTTGCAAATTTTCAATAATCGCTATTTCCATTGTTTCGGTATCAGTAAGTTCTTTTACAATTACCGGCACATCCTTTAATCCGGCAGCCCTGCAAGCACGCCAGCGTCTTTCACCGGCAACAAGCTGATATCCTCCTGCGGGAAGCGGCCTTACAAGGAGCGGCTGAAGCACACCATGCTGTTTTATACTTTCTGCCAGCTCCGCTATGGAATCTTCATCAAAGGTTTTTCTCGGCTGGTCTTTATTGGGGGCAATTTCATTTATGGGAAGCGTATTAACGGCCACCATTTCATCTGTTGAGTTTTCAAGCATAAGCGCGCTCAAACCTTTTCCCAGCCCTGATTGTTTTTTAGGCACTTCAAATCCTCCTTTTATCTATTATTATTTACTGTTTTTTTATTATCTCATCGGCTAATTTTTTATACGCAAAAGACGCCTTGCAATATTTCTCATAATAAATAATCGGCTTTCCGTAACTGGGGGACTCCGCAAGCTTAACGCTTCTGGGAATCATCGCCTTATATGCCTTACCGGGAAAATACTTATTAACCTCATCTATAACCTGCTTATTAAGGTTTAATCGGCTATCATACATCGTATATACAACCCCCTCAAGCTCTAAATGCTCATTATAAAGCTGCTTGACAGTGCGAACAGTGCTTACAAGCTGGCTTAATCCCTCCAAAGCATAATATTCACACTGAAGGGGAACAATCAATGTGTCTGACGCTGAAAGCGCGTTAAGACTCAAAAGCCCCAAACTCGGCGGGCAGTCGATTATTGTGAAATCAAATTCTATGGCAAGAGATGTAATTGCTTTTTTTAAAGCAAAAAACCTTTCTTCCGATTCCGCCAATTCAAGCTCGGCTCCCGCCAAATTCATATCGGCGGGAAGCAAATACAAATTTTTAAAGCCCGTATCCAGCATTATAGCTCTGGCAGGCACTTTATTAATAAGAATATCATAAGTTGAATATTCTATGTCCGCTTTATCAACTCCAACCCCGCTTGTGGTGTTGCCCTGAGGGTCAAGGTCAATAAGTAAAGTTTTTTTACCCTTCGCGCCCAACGAGGCTGCAAGGTTAACACAGGTGGTAGTTTTTCCAACTCCGCCTTTTTGATTAAAAATCGCTATAGTTTTGCTCATAAAAGTCCTCCCCGGAATTTACATTTAATATTATACTATATTATAAAATTACAATCAACACATTAATGAAAGTTTCACGTGAAACAAGCTCAGTTTTTTTATAAAATTGTATTTGTAAGAATTGGCAGTACAATATATAGATGTTTCACGTGAA
>JAJBVR010000063.1 GCA_020859725.1 Clostridiales bacterium
CAATTATACGTGTTATACGGTTGCAGTAAAGCGGATTAAAACTTTCAGCAAACTGTTTGCAGCCGGAAAGGCCATTGGGTTATTATGAAAAAAGAATGATTAAAATTTTATCGGTTGTTTTGGTTATAATTTGTATTTTTTCGTTTTCCGCGTGCAGCAAAACCTCTCGGGAAATAAAAAAAGAAAGCGCCTACAGCGGCGAGGTGCAGGATATGGGAATTTTTGATAATACCGCCGGCGAGGCGCTGCCGCAAACAATAATTTATAAGCTTATAACAGACCATTTTGATTCCCCGCTTCCAAATGGAAAAACGGTTAAAAAAGCAATTTTTTTTGGGATATGACGGCTACAGAGCAGACGCGCTTGAAAATATTAAAGATTCCGAAACAAGCTCAATAATGTATATAAAAAGTATGGGAGGGCTTTATAATTCGTTTTCTGGCGGAATTGCCGGTGTTAACGAGCAGGCAACCTCCACTGCGCCCAGTTGGATGGCAATGCTAACGGGAGGATGGGCTATTATAACGGAGTTGATGATAACGGCCAAATCAAAAATCCACAAGCGGAAACATTTTTAACTAAAATAGCTAAAACCGGAAAAAACGCGTCATTTACAACATCATGGCGTGAGCATACAAAATTAAGCTACAGGCCCGATATTATTAATTCGATAGAAACAGGGCTTCCTGTGGAATATACTCATCAGATTGATGACGAGGCAACGTATTATCAAATATTAAAATATGTTTCCAAAACAGAAAATATGAATAAAATGGCGCAGGAAGATCCTGATGTTATTTTCTTTACTTTTGAGCATGCAGACCACGCGGGTCATGATACAGGCTACGGAAATCAAAACGAAGCATATGTTCAGGGCTGCAAAGACGCGGATAGCTGGGGATATGAAATTATTAAAGCTATTGAAGCCAGAAGTACATATCAGCAGGAGGATTGGCTTATTGTTATTTCAACAGACCACGGCGGCACGGGAACCGACCATGGAGGTCAAACTCCTTTTGAAAAAATGACTTGGATTGCATGTAATAAAAAAATTGAAATGAATTCGGAAAATCTTAATTTTGCCGTAAAATAGCCTGTATATTTAAGATGAATTTAACGAGAGAGAATTATGAGTGGAAAATTAAAAAGAATTTTAAGGCTTTTTTTACAATGATGTATATAAGCGCTTTCACTTTCGGCGGCGGATTTGTCATAATTACTTTTATGAAAAAAAGTTTGTTGATGAACTTCATTGGATAGATGAAAATGAAATGCTGGATATAACTGCAATTGCACAATCTTCTCCCGGAGCAATTGCGGTTAATGCCGCTATAATTGTTGGCTGGAAAGTGCAGGGGGCTGTAGGTATGGTTGTTGCTGTTATAGGAACAATAATTCCGCCTATTATCATTTTGTCTGTTATTTCATTAATTTACAGTCGGTTTATTTCAAATCAGTATGTAAGTTTGGTACTTAAGGGAATGCAGGCAGGTGTGGCGGCGGTAATACTTGACGTTGTGTGCAGCCTCGGCTCAGGAATTATTAAAGAAAAGCAGTGGCTTAATTATGTTATAATGCTTTTTGCTTTTATCGCCACATTCTTTTTGGGAATCAATGTTGTTTATATTATCTTGGCTGCCGCGGCGGCGGGTGTGGCAAAAGAAATTATATCTCGCAAAAGGAAGGGCGGTAAATGATTTATTTAAAGCTTTTTCTTGGTTTTATTCAGGTTGGACTTTTCAGTATAGGCGGCGGTTATGCCGCTATTCCGCTTATTCAGGAGCAGGCCGTAACTTTAAATTCTTGGATAACCTTGGATGAATTTACCGATTTAATCACTATTGCGGAAATGACTCCGGGGCCTATAGCCGTAAACAGCGCTACTTTTGTTGGTATCAGAATCGCCGGTATTCCGGGAGCGTTAGTCGCCACATTTGCATGCATACTGCCGTCTGTAATAATAGTATCGTTGCTGGCGGCGCTGTATGAAAAATTTAAAAAATCATCTGTTATGCAAAATGTGCTTTCGGGTTTGCGCCCTGCGGTAGTGGCGCTTATATTTACGGCGGGTCTTAATATATTAATTCTTGTTGTATTCAAAAATTCAGAATTTTCTGCTAAAAACATTCAATGGTTAGGTTTAATCTTATTCGCGGCGGCTTTCTTTGCGCTGCGAAAATTTAAACTTAATCCAATCCTTGTTATGTGCTTGTGCGGAGCCGCAAATTTGGCGGTAAATTTGTTAATTACATAAATAAAAAAACGCGGTTTATCTAAAACCGCGTCAGACTGTCCGACAAAGTGGTCAGAACCACGCAAAGTAAAAATAAGTTATGGCAATTACATTACAGCAGGGGTTGATATCCTCATTGACCCGTTTTGCAACAGAGCTATAGAAATCCCTCAGAAATATCGATATTCCTGAGGGATTTGGCGTTTTTTGCCTTTTGTTCAGTCGCAATACCATTTGTACGGCTTTCTTCTCAAAATGCAAAATTCTGTTCCATTTCTCGAAGTCTGTCAGCGTGCAGAAATTTAATATTTGAACTTTTTATGCACGCTGAGGCGATTTATCTCAAACCTTAATCTACGGAAGACGTACTCTTTTTTAAACTGTTTCAGGTTCTGCTTTAACAGTGAAAATATCATTCCAGTTGGAATAATAAGATTCCTGCTTAACAAGCTTGCGAGCCTGAATATAATCGTAAGCCTTTTTATGGAAAAGGTCAAGCTCTTTTTGCGCCTCTTTAATTGCGGCACGCTTCTTTTTTGCTGCTTCTTTCGTGGATTCATCCATTGAATTGGCATTGTTGTATTTGTCCATAGACGGTTCGCTTATTCCGTATAATTGCTCCACCGTGTGTGAAAGCAATTCTTTTGCCTTGGTTGTTTTTTTACCATTTCAGACCGGTTAAAACGCTCTTTTTCTTCAATAACTATTTTCAAAGCGTTAATCTGCCTTTTCAGATTACCTTTTTCTCTTCTTGTGCCGGCTTTTTCCAAACGGGTTACGCAGCTTTCATATTCAGAAACCGCATTCGAATATATTTCTCTTGCCTCCTCAAGCTGGCCTTCTGAAAGGGAAGAAGTGGCATAATCCTCAAGCGCGGCTCTGATTTTCAAAACAGAAATATGCGCTTTGTGATCTTCTTCTGTAAGTGTATACATCGTTATGAACGGAATAAGAGAAAGCAAATAACCGATAATTGCAATTACAATCATTGCTTTGGAAAGCGGCTCGCGGAAAGAAAGAATATATAAATCATCATAATTATCAACAAGGCCGTATCTGTTTTGAATAATAATGGTGTTTATAAAATATGTAAGACCCATAGTGATGAAAGTACCTATAAATCCCACAAACTGGCTCATAAGTCCCTCAAGCCTTTCACCGGTTTTGAATTGCTGATAATCAAGCACATCCGCATTCATTGCCGAATCGCTTATTATCGGGAATGCTGCAAAGAAAGACCTGAGCCAAAGAAATACATAAAGAGCCCAAATATGACGAATGAATAAAAGCATTCCTATCATACTTATTAAATTTCCTATTGTATATGCAATAACAAGATTTTTCTTTCCTATTTTTCTTATAAGAAAAGGCGCTAAAAACATTGCGGGAGTTGCCGCCATTCCCAAAATAGTATTAAGAGTACCGTTCAGCACACCCTGCTGTTCTGTGGAAAGCCAAAGTGTGTCCTTAATTCCGTAATAAAAATACCAGGTTGTTACATTTCCTATGCCCATTTGAAAAAGAACAAACCAAGATGTTAATGAGCGTGCCCATTGATATTTATTTTTCATTCCTGATGCTATACCTCTGAAAAAGTGGACTTTAGGAGTGTAATCTTTTGAAACGATTATGCGTTCTTTTGTTCCCGTATATGATAAAATTCCGAGCAGCATACCGAAAATTCCGAAAGCAGGCATAATTACACGGTAGGCGGTTATATGCTCCATTCTTCCGGTAAATCCAGCAATGATGGGAACGAACAGCACAATTATAGACGGTGCAAGTGAATAGATAAATGTGGAAACTGTGATAAGGTCAGCGCGTTCGTTTGAATCAGGGCTCATTACCTGTGCTAAAGTTGTATAGGCCTGGTCATAAAAGGGATAGCACAGCTGCAAAAGCATATAAACAATAAATAAAGACCATAGCTTTTGATTATATTCCATTTTTTCAAACGGCAGAAATGCAAAAATAGTTATAATAGCAGCGGTAGGTATGCCTGTTATTATAATATACGGTCTGAATTTTCCTGATTTACTGCGAGTATTATCAATGATAAGTCCGCGCAGAGGGCCAATGAATATTCCAAGCAATGTGGCTATCATATTGAGATTAACTAAGTAGCCGTTTTTTAATCCCAAGGCTGAACCGGAAAGAAGACTTGTTCCTGAAAGAGCTATATAGTAGCACACTTGGATTAAAAATTTAACCCCAATGCCTCCTACACTGTAGGAAACTATTTCCTTGTAAGGAATATATTTTCCGTCAGGCGCTTTATTCCAGTTTTTCTTAATAATTCCGGGTAAGCTTTTAATTGTTTCAATTAATTTCATAGTTATCACACTCGCTGTTTCCACTGTAATATATTCAATTTCATCACAACGTGTTTAATAATACTATGAACTAAATTCACAAAAAAGCAGTAAATAATTTAAGCAAAATAACAATAAATATCTTTTCATTAAATTGATTTTTATTCAATTCCACTAATCTCAGGCTTTTTGTGCTTATTTGTATAATACGGATTTTTTGGCGCTTATTCTTAATTCATAAAAAGACCCGTATGCAATAAATTCGCATACGGGTTTCATCAGGACAATTTAAAAAATCAATAAAAAGTCTGTTCTTTTTATATAAATCTCATTAGTGTTTATTGCCTGCGGCAAAAGCATTAATA
>JAJBVR010000005.1 GCA_020859725.1 Clostridiales bacterium
ATATAATATTGATTTTCATATAAACGCTTTTGAGCATTTCGCGTCAGAGCTTTACGGATATACGGATAAAGCCGTTATCAGCTTTTTGGATATTTATAAAAAAACAGAAAAAAACATATATGGAATGAATGTGGGCGCTCCGAATACGGATGATATTTTTTATCTTGCATACAATTTTTCAGAATTGGCCGAAAAGTATAATATCTCTGTTGAAACCTGCGCCGAAAAAATCTGCCTTGAGCGGTTCAAAATTAAGCATGGAAGCTGCATAGATAAAAAACTTGTTGAAAGAACCACGGGTTTTAAAATTAACGCGGGCAGAGATAAAAATCAAAGAAACGGCTGCGGATGTATTGAAAGTATAGATATGGGAATGTATAATACTTGTAAAAGCGGCTGTAAATATTGCTATGCAAATCAGAGCGAATCGGCAGTTTGCAAAAGCGCATTGTATTATAATGAGCATTCTCCGCTTCTTTGCGGTATTGTTCAGTCGGAAGATACGGTTGCAAACAGGAATGTTTATTCTTTAAGGGATGAAAAATGCGCCCAAATTCAAACAAGCTTGTTTTAGCATCGGATAAATTAACACGGAGGATTATAAATTGTCTGTAAATAAAAAGAATATAAGGAATTTTTCAATAATAGCGCATATTGATCACGGGAAATCCACTTTGGCGGATAGGCTGCTGGAGCTTACTCAGTCTGTTCAAAAGCGTGAAATGCAGGAGCAGATTTTGGATGATATGGATTTAGAGCGCGAAAAGGGAATAACTATTAAGGCGCATGCCGTTAAACTTGATTATAAAGCTGATAACGGTGAAGAATATGTTTTTAATCTAATAGACACACCCGGGCATGTTGATTTCAACTATGAAGTGTCACGCTCACTGGCGGCATGCGAGGGAGCGCTTCTCATTGTTGACGCTTCACAGGGAGTCGAGGCGCAGACACTGGCGAATACTTATCTTGCGCTTGACCATAATCTTGATATTCTGCCGGTTATAAATAAGATAGATCTTCCAGCCGCCGATCCCGAAAGGGCGGCAAATGAAGTGGAGGAGGTTATAGGTCTTCCTTGTATGGACGCTCCGCGGGTTTCAGCCAAAACAGGTGAAAATGTTAAATCTGTGCTGGAATATATTGTGAAAGAGGTAAGACCCCCGTCTGGAGATGAAAATAAACCGCTTAAAGCGCTGATTTTTGATTCCGTTTATGATTCCTACAGGGGCGTAATTGTGTATGTTCGTATAATGGACGGAAAAATCAAAGCGGGCGATACTATGCGCATGATGGCAACGGGGGCGGAATTTACCGTTGTTGAGGTTGGTTATATGCGTGCTACGTCTACGGAAAAAGCAAATGAACTTACAGCGGGCGAAGTCGGCTATATAACGGCTTCAATTAAAACTATTCACGATGCAAGTGTCGGCGATACCGTTACAACCGCCGAAAACCCCGCCAAAGAGGCGCTTCCGGGATACAGAAAGGTTAATCCCATGGTTTTCTGCGGCGTTTATCCTGCTGACGGAGCAGATTACGAGGCGCTCAGAGAGGCGCTTGAAAAGCTTCAGCTGAACGATGCGTCTCTTTCATATGAGCCGGAAACCTCAGGAGCTCTCGGATTTGGATTCAGATGCGGATTTCTGGGCCTTCTTCATCTTGAAATTGTGCAGGAACGTCTTGAAAGAGAGTATAATTTAGACCTTGTTACAACTGTGCCGAGCGTTGTTTATAAAATACATATGTCGGATGGAAATGTGTTGGAAATTGATAATCCTACTAATTATCCCGACCCTGCTGATATAATTTCCTGCGAAGAGCCTTTCTGCAACGCTAATATTTATACTCCAAGTGAATTTGTAGGCGCGGTTATGGATATGTGCCAGGAAAGGCGGGGAATTTTTAAAACGATGAATTATATTACCCCGGACAGAGTTGATATAAATTATGAATTGCCTCTTAATGAAATTATTTATGATTTTTTTGATGTTCTTAAATCACGCACAAGGGGTTATGCCTCCTTTGATTATGAAATATCCGAATATAGGCAAAGCAAGCTGGTTAAAGTGGATGTGCTTTTAAACGGGGATGTTATAGACGCGCTTTCATTTATAATTCATGCGGATAAGGCTTATCCGCGCGCCAGAAAAATTGCTGAAAAATTAAAGGAGCATATTCCGCGCCATCTGTTTGAAATTCCTATTCAGGTGGCAATAGGCGGAAAAGTTATTGCAAGAGAAACGGTTAAGGCGCTGCGAAAGGACGTGCTAGCAAAATGCTACGGCGGCGATGTAACCAGAAAGAAAAAATTGCTTGAAAAGCAAAAAGAAGGCAAAAAACGAATGCGCCGTTTCGGTTCCGTTGAAGTGCCGCAGGAGGCGTTTATGGCTATACTCAAGCTTTCATCCGATGATGAATAGTTTTTGTGTTTTTAATAGACATCGGCTCAAAAAATCAATTTCGGGAATTTTTATTTATGATTAATTATGAAAGACTTTCAGATGAAATCTATATTGAAGTAAGCAGTGAACACACTTTCGGCACGGACGCGCTTTTGCTTGCCGATTTTGCCAATCCGAGAAAGCGCGATACCGCTTTGGATATGGGCACGGGCTGCGGCATAATTCCTTTTTTATGGCTCAGGGAAAATCCGCCGGAAAATCTTCATTGCCTTGATATTCAGGAAAATGCCTTTGAACAGGTAAAAAGAAGCATAAAACGCAACAATTTGGCAGGAAAATTAGTTCCTCATCACTGTGATTTGCGAAAAATAAAAGGTGAATTTCCCGCGGAAATGTTTTCGCTGGTAACTATGAATCCGCCGTATAAGCCTGTAGGCACAGGTATTGAATCACTTAATGAAAGCGCTAAAATCGCCCGCCATGAAATATGCTGCAATATTGAAGACGCTGTTAGCGCGGCGGCGTATCTTCTTAAATTCGGCGGAAGATTTTGTATGTGCCACCGCCCCGAACGGCTTGTTGACGCTATTGAAATAATGCGCGGATACAAGCTGGAGCCAAAAAGGCTTAGGTTTGTTTCTGATAAAGCAGGGGAGGAGCCGTTTTTGTTTTTAATTGAGGGAATGAAAAATTCAAAGCCTTTTTTAAGAGTAATGCCAACGCTTTTTATAAAAAAAGAAAACGGAAAATTTACTGATGAAATGATTAAAATTTACGGCTCTTATGCCGATGGGTATGATAAATGAACGGAATTTTATATATTGTGGGAACGCCTATAGGAAATCTCTCCGATTTTTCGCCAAGAGCGGCACAAACGCTGGAAAATGTTGATTTTATTGCTGCCGAGGATACTCGTGTTACGCTTAAACTGCTTAATCATTTTGGAATTAAAAAGGAAATGGTCAGCTACTATGAGCATAATAAACGGGAACGCGGAGAAATCATTTGCGAAAGAATAACACGGGGAGAAAATTGTGCTTTGGTAACGGATGCCGGAATGCCTGCTGTTTCAGACCCGGGCGAAGATTTAATTTGCCTGTGCCATGAAACAGGAATAAAGGTGGTGTCTGTTCCGGGACCAACGGCATTCGCAACCGCGCTTGCATTATCGGGAATGGAAACGGGCAGATTTACCTTTGAGGGTTTTTTGAGTGTTTCCAAAAAATCACGTTTTGAGCATCTGGAATCTATTAAGGACGAAAAAAGAACGATGATTTTTTATGAGGCGCCTCATAAGCTTGCAAATACACTTAAGGATTTATATAATGCTTTGGGATGCAGGGAACTTGCCATAGTAAGGGAAATAACAAAAATTCACGAGGAAGTTATCAATACAAATCTTAAAGATGCCTCGCAAAAATATGCAAACGGCGGTTTAAAAGGGGAAATCGTGCTTGTTGTTGCCGGCAAAAAGGATACTCAGCCCGAAATTTCAATGGAACAGGCGGTGCTGATGGCTGAATCGCTTGTCAGCGGCGGAATGAGTATAAACAATGCCGCGAAAGAAATAGCGGCGCAAACTACCTATAAAAAGTCGGATATATATAAGGAGCTGCTGTGATTTGCAATATTTGCCCCAGAAAATGCGGCGTTAACAGAAAAATAAAGCAGGGTTATTGCAATTCCCCTTATGACTTTAAGGTTGCAAGAGCCGCGCTTCATTTTTGGGAAGAACCGTGTATAAGCGGAAAAAACGGAAGCGGAGCGGTCTTTTTCAGCGGCTGTAATTTAAAGTGCGTTTACTGCCAAAATTATGAAATAAGCAAAAACAATAAAGGATTAATTGTTTCTGCTGATAAGCTTATTGAAATTTTTGAAAATCTTGTTGATTCTGGCGCAGAAAATATAAATCTTGTCAATCCATCCCATTATTTGTATCTTATTGCACAAGCGCTTTCAAAATGGAAAAGTCCTGTGCCTGTTGTTTATAACTCAAGCGGCTATGAAAGTGCAGAAGCTTTAAAAATGCTTAAAGGCTTGGTGGATATTTATTTGCCGGATTTTAAATATATAAGAAATGACAGGTCATTGAGATACAGTAAGGCGGTCGATTATCCCGATGTTGCAAAAAAGGCAATTGGTGAAATGCTTAACCAACAGCCGAAAGCCGTTTTTGTAAACGGAATAATGAAAAAAGGCGTTATTGTCCGCCACCTTATATTGCCGGGAAACACAAATTCTTCTATTGAAATAGCAGATTATTTCAAAAAAATTAAGCGGCGCTTATTTAAGCCTTATGGCGCAGTATGTGCCGTGCGGGGATTTAACGGAATATCCTGAAATAAACCGAAAAATTACGAGGCGCGAATATGAAAAGGTGGTTGATTATGCCTTGAAAATCGGATTGCAAAATGTGTTTGTTCAGGAGCTTTCCTCCGCAAGTGAAAAATATATACCTAAATTTGATTTCAGCGGAATATTGTGATA
>JAJBVR010000154.1 GCA_020859725.1 Clostridiales bacterium
CAATTTCATAACGTCCCATTAATTTAATTCTCCTTGTATGTATTATTGTCAGACAGATATATGTCTTTACCAGTCTATTGTAACAATATTGTAATTGATTTGCAATATTTTTTTGAAATTAATTAAATCTTTTTTTTCAAATTTTATCTTAATAAATTTTAATTGTTTGTGCAAGATTAACAAAAAGCGCTGTTTTATAAAAAATTTGTCTCTTTTTGTAAAGATTTTATCTTTGCAGAAACTGTAACCTTATTTTGCTGTAAAGTATATTTGCTTTCCATTAGTGAGATTAAGCGTTCCCTGAACACCCGAATTGTTTTCATCAAGCTTGCTACACGCGGCAATTCCTCTGAACAGCTTATTTTCCAGGTCATCACAGGTTCCCAATTCAAAGGTTATTCTTCCGTCATAAACGATATAATTATTATTTGCATCCGTGCTGGTTATTGAGGTAACATTTGTAATTTCCGTTGATTTTATTGCCTGCGCAATCTTTAAAAGACAACCTCCGGAAGCATCATTTTCAAAAACTATTTTTGTTCCCGGTTCGCATGATTTAACCGCGACACTTGAAATATTAATGGTTTGAGCGGGATTTTCCGCGCTTTGATTTTCCAGCACTTTAAAATTATTATCCAACAAAATAAAAGTTTTATCTTCATTTTCTATTGAATAAGCCGCTGCAGCATCCGTAACTGTTATTTTTACAGTTTTAGGCAGCACTTTTTTTACCGAAACACTGTATATATAAGGTAGTTCTGTAGATATTAAATCTTTTATCGAATCCGAATTAAGAAGAATCAAATTTTCCCCCGCTTTAATATCCGAAGCGCTCTTGATTTCCTCGTCCGAATAAATTCCGCTGCCGGAAACAGATATAACCTCTGTTTTAAAAAACACGGTAAGAGAAAGTGTAATTCCAACCGCTAACAAAACTAATATCAGCACAAACGAAATAATTGCCTTTCTTACTCCGTTTTTAAGCTTTCTTTTTTTATTTTGGCGTGCTCTTTTTTGATTTCCGGCGCGAATATTTCTTTTATTTTCAGAACGAACAGAATTATGACCGTATATTTTAGGCGGCTCAATAGGACCTAAGCTTCCAGTAATATTTTTTTCTTCATATATGTTTTTTTTATTTTGTTTCTCCCTCATAATTTTCTCTTTTTATGATTGCTCCTATTTTACTTAGGGATTTTTCAATATGATCATATCCCCTGTCTATATGATAAAGATTTCCCACTGATGAAGTTCCCTCTGCAGCAAGCGACGCTATTATAAGGGACGCACCCACTCTTAAATCAGTGGAGTAAACATTTGCGGCATAAAAATTTTTTACACCGTTTACCACCGCTATTCTGTCATTGACAGTTATATCGGCGCCGAATCTTTTAAGCTCGCTGATATGCTTATATCTTCCCTCAAACACGCTTTCATTAAAAACAGAAGTACCCTTTGCCTTTGAAAGCGCCGCCATAAGCACCGATTGGCAATCTGTGGGAAATCCCGGATAAGGCATTGTTTTTATAGTTTTAACACGCTTTATTCTTTTTGGCGAAACAATTTTCAAATCACTTCCGCAAAGGAATATTTTACATCCCATTTCCGAAAAAACAGGAATTATCGGCACCAAATGTGACGGACGTATTTTTTTATTACAAGCTCCTTTGCCAAAACAGACGCGGCGCTCATATAGGTGGCGGCAACAATTCTGTCCGGAATAATGCTGTGTGAAGAAGGATAAAGTGTATCCACGCCCTCTATTTCCACAGTACCCTCTCCCGCGCAGAATATTTTTGCTCCGCAAGAATTAAGAAAAGCCACCAAATCTGAGATTTCAGGTTCTCTTGCGGCATTTATAATGGTTGTTTTTCCCTTAGCCAGCACCGCTGCAATCATTATATTTTCTGTGGCGCCCACGCTTGGGAAAGAAAGCACTATTTTGGAGCCGTGCAGCCTTGAGCTTTTACAGTGGATGCAGTTTCCGTTCTCCGAAATCTGAGCTCCCATTTTTTCAAAGGCGCTTATATGCAAATCTATCGGGCGAACACCTATATCACATCCTCCCGGTCGGCAAAGCATTACCTCCTTGCACCGTGCGAGAAGCGAACCCAAAAATATTATTGATGAACGCATTTCACGCATCATATTTTCAGGAATATCGCTGTTCAAAACAGTTGAAGTATCAACAATAAGAGTATCCTTTTCTCTTTTGACCGATGCTCCCAAATATCCCAAAATTTGTACGGAAGTAGTTACATCGGTTAAATCCGGAACATTATGTAAAACAGTTTCGCCGTTTATAAGAAGTGTTGCCGCTAAAATAGGCAAAACTGCATTTTTTGAGCCGTGAACGTCTATTTCACCGCCTATCGGCTGATTTCCGGTTATAATTAATTTTTCCAAAAATTCCACCTGCCTGCATAATCTTTTTCATACTATGCAGAAGATGCTTATTTGCCATTAAAGCGGCTGTATTAACTTTTTGCCAATGATAAAATTATTCCGGCAATTTTTTCTGTGGAATCTTTAACAGACATATTCAAAGCATTTTTCCCGATTTCCGAAAGCAAAGGCTTGTCTTCAATCAATTTATAAATTAAACTTCTGAGATTTTCTGTTGTCAAATCCTTTTCTTCAATTATTCTTGCGGCATTTCTGTTTACAAGCGCCATTGCATTATGATACTGATGATTTTCAGCCACATACGGGCTTGGGATAAGAACGGATGCTTTTCCCAGCGCCTCGATTTCAGAAATTGATGAAGCTCCCGCCCTTCCTATTACCAAATCGGCGGCAGACATACAAACATCCATATTATCAATATATTGCCTTATTTCAACAGTTCCTTTTTTCCCGTTTACAAAACCTGCTTTTTCAAATTTTTCAAGATATTCGCTTCCGTTTGTACCTACAGAATGAATATGGTAATAGTTTTCTTTTTGAGCGTCTTCCAGCAAAATATCAAACATTGCCTCATTCAAAGGAGCGGCTCCAAGTGAACCGCCGAAAGAAAGAATAAACGGCTTTGATTTAAATCCAAGCTGCGCCCTTGAAAATTCCTTATTTGCCTTAATAAGCTCTCCTCTTACAGGCAAACCTGTTACAACGGGCTTGTTTTTTGATTCAAGATGCTTTGCCGCGTCTTCAACGGCAATCATAACCCTATCCGCTTTTTTTGCAAGCGCCTTATTTGTAATTCCCGGGTATGCATTTTGTTCGTGAATACAGCAAGGTATTTTCATAGATACCGCCTGTTCAATCACAGGACCGGAAACATAGCCGCCGAAACCCACACAAACATCAGGAGCAAACTCATCAATTATATTTTTGCATTGCGAACGTGATTTAATAAGTTTAAACAATGTTTTTGCATTATGTGATAACGCCGATGGTGAAAAAGACCTTTTAAATCCGCTTATATCTATAGTTTTAAAATTAAAACCGGCATTTGGTACAAGGCGCGACTCCATATGGTCTTTTGTGCCGACAAACAAAATTTCCGCCTGGGGATTTTGATTTCTTATATAAGAAGCAACCGCAATTGCAGGATTTATGTGGCCGGCCGTACCCCCGGCGGCAAAAATTATTTTCATAAATACCCATTCCTTTCTGAATATTTTCCGAATAAAGACGAGACTGCACAAAAATATTTTTCACACAGTTACTCTGACTGAATTTTCTTTTGATTAGATTTTCTTGATATTGCCAAAACAACGCCCATTTCAAAAAGCAGCATTAAAAGCGCTGTTCCTCCATAGCTGAAAAACGGAAGGGCAATTCCGGTATTGGGTATAGAATCCGTTACAACCAGTATGTTAAACGCCACCTGAACACCAACCTGAGTTATAATTCCTATAACCGTAAGAGAAGCGAATTTATCATTAATTCTTAATGCTATAATAAATCCCCGTACAACTAACGCCACAAAAAGCAAAATAATTGCAATTGCGCCTACAAATCCCAATTCCTCACAAACTATTGAAAAAATAAAATCATTTTGAGGTTCTGAAACATACAAATATTTTTGCTTTGAATTTCCGAGCCCGGCGCCGAATAATCCTCCTGAGCCGATTGCATAAAGTGAATTATTTGTTTGCCAGCGCGAACCGAGAGGCTCAAAATCCTTATTTGTGAACGCCTCAAGCTTTTGCTGAACATATTCGGGAAGTATCTGAGGAAACATCCACACAACTATCACTACGGCGACAAGCAGTGACAACCCGGCAATAAATAATTTCCTATTCGAGCCGCCTGCAAACATAAGAGACAAACCAATAACTCCCACTATTATTGTGCCCGACAAATGATTTTCCAGCATAATCAATATGCAGTAAACGCCTATAATTATTGCAGGATACATAACTCCGTATTTAAATGTGTGCATTTTTTTTGCATACAGACTTATATATGACGCCAAAGTTGTTATAAGAGTAAATTTTGCTATATCAGACGGCTGAAACTGCCCTATTCCCGGCACTTTAATATATCTTTTAAACGCTTCACCCTCATCTGTGGCAACTTTTGTGTGATAAAAAAGAACCAAAACAAGAAGAAACAGGGTTACTCCTAAAAGAACCGGAGAGAGAGCCTTATATATTTTGAAATTCAGTTTTGAAACTATCAGCATTATAACAATGCCGGAAACCGCGAATATAAATTGACGGAGAAAAAAATGGTATGAATTTCCGTATTTGAAATAAGCATACGGATAGGAGGCTGAAAACAGCATTACAAGCCCGACTGCCAAAATAACTATTACAAGTGCAAAAAACGGAACATCAAATCCGCCGGTTACAAATATTTCAGACTTTTTTAAGCCGGCAAAGCTTTTTTCAGGTTTTATAACGGATGAATTATCATCAGATACAAGCTTCCTGCTTTT
>JAJBVR010000177.1 GCA_020859725.1 Clostridiales bacterium
ATGTATAAATATGTTATAATTATTTTCGTATTTTTCCCGAATGCATTCGTTTTATTAAGAGGTGAAGGTATGAAGGATGTGGTTGTTGTTTATCCTGTAAAGGAAACGGCGCTGTCCATAAAAGCTCTTGTTGAAAAAAGCGGATTCCATGTTTCGCATATATGTGCTTTGGGCTCATCTGCTTTGAAAATAGCTCAGATGAAGCAAAAGGGAGTAATAATATGCCCGTTTCTTATGCGCGATATGAGTTCTTCGGATTTGGCGGAACAGGTTCCTCCGGGTTTTGATGTTTTGGCGCTTTCAAAGAACGGTTCCGAGCAGTATATGGGAAATATGATGACTATTCCTCTTCCGGTAAATCAGGATGATTTTACTCGCACCGTTGCGCTTCTTGCCTCAAGCAGATCCGGCTTTACGCGCAGAAACGGTAATGAATCGGATTATGTAAGCAAGGCAAAACAGGCTCTTATGAGCTGTGAAAATATAACGGAATCGCAGGCGCATGAATTTCTTCAGAATGAAAGTATGAGAACCGGTAAAAAACTTTCTGAAGTTGCCATGGATATTCTTGACAGGCTTGCATAGTCTTTTATATTGAAAGGTGTTTTATTTATGAAATTTACAAAAATGCATGGCTGCGGAAATGATTATATCTATATTAACGGATTTGAGGAGAAAATTCCGGATGAAAGCGCTGCCGCGGTAAAGCTGTCAGACAGGCATTTCGGAATAGGCTCAGACGGATTGATTATAATAAAGCCGTCTGAAATCGCTGACTTTGAAATGTGTATGTATAATGCGGACGGCTCAAGGGGCGCAATGTGCGGAAACGGAATAAGATGCGTTGCAAAATATGTTTTTGATAACGGATTAACAGATAAAAAAGATATTTCCATAGAATCAATGGGCGTTGCAAGACATGTAAACGTAACCGTTGAAAACGGCAGAGTTGTTTTTGCAAGGGTAGATATGGGCGCTCCGGCGCTTGACGCTTCCCTGATACCGGTTGCTTACGGAAAAAATAAAATTATAAATGAAAATCTTAATGTTGGGGGAATTGATTACAAAATAACCTGTGTATCAATGGGTAATCCCCACTGTGTTGTTTTTACGGATAAAAGTCCGTCCGATTTTGATTTAAAAAGTATAGGCCCTCTTTTTGAGAATAATTCTGTTTTCCCAGACAGAATTAATACGGAATTTGCTTTTGTGAAAGACAGAAAAAATATCGAAATGCGCGTTTGGGAAAGAGGTTCGGGTGAAACCCTCGCCTGCGGAACGGGGGCGTGCGCGTGCGCTGTTGCGGCCATTATAAATAAAATGGCGGATAATGATGTTACAATCCATCTTCTCGGCGGAGATTTACTTATTCATTGGGGCGGAGATGAATCCGATAATGTTTTTATGAGCGGTCCCGCTCAAACTGTTTTTACGGGTGAAATAGATTTGTGAATTTTAATTTTAAGGAGGTTTATTTATGAAAATAAATGAAAATTTTTTAAAGCTTGAAAGCTCTTATTTGTTTTCAACTGTTGCTAAAAAGCAAAAAGAATATCAGGAAAAACATCCCGATAAGGAAGTAATAAGGCTTTCAATAGGCGATGTTACAAAGCCGCTTGTGCCCGCCGTAATAAGCGCGATGCACAAGGCAGTTGATGAAATGGCGGATGAATCCACATTTAGGGGGTATCCGCCCGAGCACGGATACGATTTTATTTTGAATGCGATTCAAAAAAATGATTATGCGAATTTGGGAATTGATATAAAAACGGATGAAATATTTTTGTCAGACGGCGCTAAATCGGACTGCGGAAATATAGGCGATATTTTCAGTGTGGACAATAAAGTTGCGATTTGCGATCCTGTTTATCCAGTTTATCTTGATACAAATGTTATGAATGGCCGCACAGATATAATTTATCTGCCGTGCACTGCAGAAAACGGCTTTATGCCGCAAATTCCAAAGGATGAAATTCCGGACGTTATATATTTATGCTTCCCGAATAATCCCACGGGTGTTACGGTTTCAAGAAAGCAGCTTAAGGAATGGGTTGATTTTGCGTTAAAGAATAATTCGCTTATTTTGTATGACGCGGCTTACAAGGCGTTTATAGTGGATGATTCGCCTAAATCAATTTATGAAATAGACGGCGCTAAAAAGTGCGCTATAGAATTTTGCTCTTTTTCAAAAACAGCTGGATTTACAGGAGTAAGATGCGGATACACAGTTGTGCCAAAGGAACTTGTATTTAACGGTCAAAGCCTTAATCCTTTCTGGGCGCGCCGCCAGGCAACGAAGTTTAACGGTGTAAGTTATATTACACAAAGAGCCGCCGAGGCAGTTTACAGTGAAGACGGCAAAAAGCAAACAGAGGATGTAATTAAATATTATCAAAGAAACGCAAAGGTTATTTATGACACGTTAACTAATGAAGGCTTCAAGTGTTTCGGAGCTGTTAATTCGCCCTATGTTTGGATGCAGACTCCAAACGGTATGTCGTCCTGGGAATTTTTTGATGATCTTTTGGACAATTGCCAGGTTGTCGGCACCCCCGGTTCCGGATTCGGAAAAAGCGGAGAAGGATATTTAAGATTAACCGCTTTCGGTAATTATGAAAAAACCGTTGAAGCGGTGGAACGAATAAAATCTGTTTACGGTAAAGATAAATAATTATATAATTATATTATTTTGAATATTTTAAATAGGAGGATGTTCAATATGAAAAAAAAGGAACAGCTTTATGAAGGAAAAGCAAAAAAGGTTTGGGCAACCGAAGACCCGGATGTTGTTATCGTTGATTATAAAGACGATGCAACTGCGTTTAACGGCAAAAAGAAGGGCACTATTGCCGGAAAAGGCGTTGTAAACAACAAAATATCCAATTACCTTATGCAAATTCTCGAAGCTAAAGGAATACCTACTCATTTTATTAAAGAGCTTTCAGACCGAGAAACTGCGGTTAAAAAAGTTTCAATCGTGCCTCTTGAGGTTATAATACGCAACAGAGCGGCAGGCTCAATCTGCAAAAGGCTTGGGCTTGAAGAGGGAATGGATTTTATTGCCCCTTCCCTTGAATTCTCTTATAAGTGTGATGAACTTGATGATCCACTTATATCCGAATATCATGCCATTTCTTGCGGATTCGCCACAAGAGAAGAAGTTGATACAATTAAAGATATGGCTTTTAAAGTAAATGATGTTCTTAAAGAATATTTTGCATCAATCGGTGTGGAACTTATTGATTTTAAGCTTGAATTCGGCAAAACATCAGACGGGAAAATTGTGCTTGCGGATGAAATAAGCCCGGATACCTGCAGATTTTGGGATATTAAAACTCATGAAAAGCTGGATAAGGATCGTTTTCGCCGTGACTTGGGCGGAGTTGAAGACGCATATGCCGAAATGATGAAAAGGACAGGTCTTGAATAATATGCCGAATAATACATATAATTCTCCGTTCAATTCCAGATATGCCAGCAAAGAAATGCAGTATATTTATTCTCCTGATTTTAAATTTAAAACTTGGAGAAAGCTTTGGATTGCGCTTGCAGAGGCAGAAAAGGAGCTTGGGCTTGATATATCCGAGGAGCAGATAGACGAGCTTAAGGCGCATGCGGAAGATATTAATTATGAAACGGCCCGGGAATATGAAAAAAAATTCCGCCACGATGTTATGAGCCATGTGCATGCTTACGGCGATCAGTGCCCTAAGGCAAAGCCGATTATACATTTGGGAGCCACAAGCTGCTATGTGGGTGATAATACCGATGTTATCACAATGCGTGAAGCGCTTTTGCTTATAAAGAAAAAGCTTGTAAACGCTATTGCGTCCGTTTCAAAATTTGCTTATGAATACAAAGATATGCCGTGCCTTGGTTTTACTCATTTTCAGCCGGCTCAGCCTACTACAGTGGGGAAAAGGGCAACGCTTTGGCTCATGGATTTGGTAATGGATTATAACGAAATTGAGCATGTTCTTGATACTTTAATGCTTTTGGGCTCAAAAGGAACAACGGGAACACAGGCGTCTTTTCTGGAGCTTTTTAACGGCAATCATGAAAAATGCAAGCTTCTTGATAAGAAGATTGCCGAGAAAATGAATTTTAAGGCATGCTCCCCGGTCAGCGGGCAAACTTATGCGAGAAAGCTTGATACAATAGTCTGCAACTGCCTTGCTCTTATTGCTCAATCCTGTTGCAAGTTTTCAAATGATTTAAGGCTTCTTCAAAATCTTAAGGAAATTGAAGAGCCGTTTGAAAAAAATCAGATTGGTTCTTCAGCTATGGCATATAAAAGAAATCCAATGCGCAGTGAAAGGATAGCGTCTCTCTCGCGTTATGTTATGATAGACGCGCTTAATCCGGCGTGGACGGCGTCTGCCCAGTGGTTTGAAAGAACATTGGATGACAGCGCCAATAAGCGTATTTCCGTGGCGGAGGCATTTTTGGCAACAGACGGCATTTTGGATTTGTATATTAATGTTACAAGCGGGCTTGTTGTTTATCCAAAGGTTATTGAATCACGTCTGATGAGTGAACTTCCTTTTATGGCAACAGAAAATATTTTAATGGATGCCGTTAAAAAAGGCGGTGACCGCCAGGAACTTCACGAAAAAATACGTGTTCATTCAATGGCGGCAGCCAATGTTGTTAAAGCTGAGGGCGGAAAGAATGATTTGGTTGGCAGAATTGCCGCCGATCCCGCTTTTATGATGACGGAGGATGAAATCCTTGCTGTTATGAAGCCGGAAAATTTTGTGGGCAGAGCGCCTCAGCAAACAATGGATTTTTTAAGTGAAACAGTTAAACCGATACTTGATGCCAATAAAGATTTGATCGGCATTAATGTGGAAATAAATGTATAACCGGAGGATAAAATGATAC
>JAJBVR010000008.1 GCA_020859725.1 Clostridiales bacterium
GAAGTGAAGCCCGTGAATATTATGAAGTTTTTTAAAAGCTCATTTTGTATTTTACTGGCTTCACTTTTTATTTTTTCATTTTCTGTTCATGCGGATGCCGCTTCAACCGAATCTTTAACTCCGGAGCAGGAAAAAGCCGCTTTGGAGCAGAAAATCAAAGAAACCCAGAATAAGCTTGACGAGCTGAAAGTTAAATCGGCGGACACCCAGGAATATCTGGATACTCTGAATGATAAAATAGAATATCTGGAAAGGCAATTTAAGTTAGTAAGCAATGAAGTGGAAGCAGATAAAAAGCAGGTTGCAAATCTTAAAACTAAGTACAGTGAAAATGAAAAGCTGATTGAAACCGCTAAAGAGGATATTGTAAAATTAACCGATGAATGCGATCAGGCAACGGCTGAGTTTAATGAAAGTTATGCAGTTTACTGCAAGCGACAGCGTGCAGTGTATATAAGCGGGGAAACAAATGTGCTGGCTTTTCTTCTTTCCAGCGATGATATATCACAGCTTCTTACAAGATATGAAATGGTGCGCAGAATTGCAAGGCAGGATGGAAATTTGCTTTCTGAAATTGATAATGAGATCGCGCAGATAAAAACTTCCCGTGAAGAAATTTCTAAAAAGAAGCAGCAGCTTGAAAGCAGTCAGAATGAGCTTGAAAGTACTCAGAAAGTTTTAGAAACGGCTATTACCCAGCTTGAAGAAAAGCAAAATGGTCTGGATTCAAAAAAAACAGAGCTTACAACTCAACGCACCCAGGCAAATAAGCTGCTGAAAAATTTAAATGATAAAACAGGAAATTATACCGAATATCTTGAAAATAATCAAGCCGCTATGGATGAAATAGACGCGGCTATTGACCAGGCTATCAAAATTGAAGAAGAAAAAAATACCACTACTTCAAATTCCGGCGGAAGCGGAGAAACACAAAGCACAACAAAGCCTTCTTCCGGAAGCTCGGCGGGCAAGTATTTAAACTTAACCTATCCTGTGCCTTCACAAACAAAAATCACCTGCGCTTTTCATGGCTATTCAGGTCACAGCGGCGCTGATTTCAGCTGCCCTTCAGGTTCTGATGTAGTTGCGGCAGAAAGCGGAACGGTGCTTATTTCCACCGATTTAAAAAATGATGACGGAACATACAGAAGCTACGGGCGATATATTGTTATTATGCACGATAAAAAAACATCATCCGGTAATACGGTTTACACACTTTACGCGCACAATTCAAAGCGCATTGTTTCTCAGGGGCAGTATGTTAAAAAGGGTCAGAAAATTGCTGAATCCGGCTCAACCGGTAATTCAACAGGGCCGCACGTTCATTTTGAGGTAAGAACTCCGGGTTCGGGTTATTCCGACTGCAAGGATCCGGAAATCTATCTTCCTTAAATTTTAAAGGGGTAAGGGTAAATGAAACAAAAAAATTTAATAAGATTTCTCAGCATGCTTTTGGCTGTTTTGTTTGCCTTTGCGCCTATGGCAAAAGGCAGTTACATATTTGCCGAGGATTCCTCAGGCAGCACGGAATCCGAAAGCGCAACCTTAACCGAAGAACAAAAAAAAGAAGAGGCAAAGAAAAAACTGGAGGAGCAAAAGGCGCTTCTTGACGCTGATTTAAAAAAATCAGAGGAAAAACTTGCTCTTCTTTCCTCGCAGTCTAAAAATACAGAAGAATATATAAACGCGCTTGATGAAAAAATCGGCGTTATGAATGAGCAGCTAACCGTTCTTGACGAGCAGGTTTTGGGTTGTGAAGAGGATATAGATGTTCTTCAAAAAGAAATAGAAGTCAATCAAACCGATGCCGATACACTTCAGCAGGAAGTTGATAAGGTTCAGGTTAAGCTTGATGATTTAAATAAAAAGTTTATGGCTAAACATGAAGCGTATTGTATGCGAATGCGGGCAATATATATTTCAGGAAGCTATAATATTATATCCGCTCTTTTGTCATGCGGGGATATTTCCAGTTTCCTCACAAGATATGAAATGATTAAAGCTGTTTCAAAAAGCGATGCTCAGCTCCTTTCGGAAATTGAGGCAGAAACAGATAAAATTCTTTTGCAGGAAGCGGATTTAAACGATAAAAAAACCGCGTTGGATAATATTCAGATGACATTGCTGGCTCAGCAGAACGAGCTTAAATATAAG
Organism: Clostridiales bacterium; assembly: GCA_020859725.1. GTDB lineage: Bacteria > Bacillota > Clostridia > Oscillospirales > Acutalibacteraceae > Eubacterium_R. Next base: position 2,155 of record JAJBVR010000008.1, read on the forward strand.
CAGGATTCGTTAACAGCCGCCCAAGAGGAAATAGCAAGCAAAAAGGTAACCCTTTCTCAGGACAGAGCCGAAAGCGATCAGCTTTTTGCTCAGCTTACTGCCGCAAACGGTATGTATACGGAATACAGAAATGAGGATAAATCTCTTTCCGAAGCCGCTGAAAAGGAAATACAGAATCTTTTAAACGGGATTATTTCGGCGGATGAGGTTTCCGATTTTACTACAGGCGACAGAAGCGATACTCCAACCGTTGTTTACAGAGATACGGATGTTTATAATAAGTCGGACGGAGTTTATAATATGACTTATCCTGTTCCAGGGCATTATACTGTTTCCGCGGGCTTTCCGAATTACAGCAACGGCAGCTATCACGGCGGCATTGATTTTCCGTGCGCCACCGGTTCTTCCGTTGTTGCGGCTCAAAAAGGTGTTGTAATCGGCGTTAAGCGCCTTGATTACAGCTATGGATATTATGTTTTGATTTATCACGGAACAGATTCAAAGGGCAGAAAGGTTGTTACTCTTTATGCTCACAATTCTTCAATTATTGTTTCACCCGGGGATACCGTGTATAAAGGGCAGCAAATTGCAAAATCCGGCTCAACCGGAAATTCAACCGGGCCGCACTGCCATTTTGAAATAAGGGTAAACGATTCAAGAATTAACCCGAAAAATTATTTGAGTAAATAGCTATGAACAGAATTAATTACAGTAAAAAAACCGAATTAATCATAGAAAATAATAAGAGAGAGCAAATTTTGCCCTCTCTTTTAATTCATGCTTGCTGCGCTCCCTGCTCAAGCGCCTGCCTTGAATATCTTAACCGGTATTTTAAAATAACTGTTTATTTTTATAATCCCAATATTTCACCAAAGGCAGAATTTAATAAAAGGCTGAATGAAGAAAAAAGGCTTCTGAATGAAATGCCTTTTTCAAACAGCGTTGAAATTATTGAAGGCAAATATGATTATAATGAATTTCTGAAAATCTCAAAGGGGCTTGAAAAAGAACCTGAGGGAGGTAAGCGCTGCCTTCAATGCTATAAATTAAGGCTTGAAAAAACTGCAGAAACGGCAAAAAATATGGGATTTGATTATTTTTGCACCACTCTTTCAATAAGCCCGCTGAAGGATTCACGGCTGATAAACCGTATAGGTTATGAAGCTGCGGAAAAATTCGGAGTTTTGTGGCTTCCGTCGGATTTTAAGAAAAAAGAGGGATATAAACGCTCAGTGCAGCTTTCAAGGGAATACGGCTTGTACAGGCAGAACTTTTGCGGCTGCGATTTTTCAAAAGCAGATAATTTTAAAGGAGATTTAAAAAATGAATGATCCGCTTGCATCAAGAATAAGGCCGTTTGAGCTTTCGCAGGTTGTTGGGCAAAAGCATCTTCTGGCTCCGGGAAAGCCGCTTTATAATATGATAGAAAATAATAATATACCCAATCTTATATTTTACGGGCCGTCCGGAGTAGGAAAAACAACAGTGGCTTCAATAATAGCAAAAAAAACTCAAAAGTCATTAAGACGGCTTAACGGCACAAATGCTTCCACAAAAGATATTAAAGATATTGTTTCCCAGCTTGACACCTTTGAGGCGCCGAACGGAATTTTGCTTTATCTGGATGAAATTCAGTATTTTAACAAACGCCAGCAGCAAAGCCTGCTTGAATATATTGAAAACGGCAAAATAACTTTGATTGCATCCACAACCGAAAATCCGTATTTCTATATATATTCTGCAATACTTTCACGTTCAACAGTGTTTGAATTTAAACCTGTGGATTGGCAGGATATAATTCCCGCTGTTGAAAGAGGATTTAAAGCTCTTGAAGAAGAAAACGGCGTTAAAATAAAAACAGAACAAGGAGTTCTTGAAAAAATAGCAAAATCCTGCGGAGGAGATGTAAGAAAAGCGCTTAACAGTGTTGAAAACTGCTTTTTTGCCGCTGAAAATAAAAACGGGGAAAAATTTGTTTCTGTTGAAACGGCTTCACAGTTAACGCAGAAAAGCGCGGTTAAATATGACCGTGAGGGTGATGAGCATTATGATATTATTTCCGCGTATCAGAAAAGTATGCGCGGTTCAGACCCAAACGCGGCTCTTCATTATCTTGCCAGACTTCTTGAGGCGGGAGATTTGCCGTCCGCCTGCAGGCGTCTTGCTGTTTGTGCCTGTGAGGATGTTGGGCTTGCGTATCCGCAAATAATCCCCATAGTTAAGGCGGCGATTGATACGGCTTTGATGGTTGGTATGCCGGAGGCAAGAATACCTCTGGCAGATGCCGTTGTTCTTGTTGCCTCGGCCCCGAAAAGCAATTCGGCTTATAACGGAATTAATGAGGCTATGGAGGATGTAAGAAAGGGTAGCTACGGACCGATTCCCCGGGCGCTTCAGAATAAGCACTGTGACGGGGACGACGCTTTGGTTAAAGGCCAGTTTTATAATTATCCTCATGATTTTAAAAATCATTGGATTGACAAGCAATATCTTCCCGATAAGATTAAAAATAAGCAGTATTACATACCGTCTGAAAATAAAAATGAGCAGGCCTTTAAAGCATATTGGAATAAGATTAAAGAAAAGAATGATTAAAAGAGGTTTTTATATATGACGAAAAAAGAACGAGCTTTAAGAGCAATCGAAATTTTAAAAGAATGATATCCGGA
>JAJBVR010000079.1 GCA_020859725.1 Clostridiales bacterium
ATATTAATCAGGAGGGATTATTATGCTTAAAGAGGGTAATGTAAGGATCCCTTCGGGCTGTGCAATCGCCGCAATTATAGACAGAAAAGGCGGGCGTATAAACGGCTCGGAGATTATTAAATCCATCGCGCTTATGCATGACCGTTCAAACGGTCTTGGAGGCGGATTTGCCGCTTACGGAATTTACCCCGAACACGCAGATGATTATGCTTTTCACGTTTTTTATGAAAACGCGCAGGCAAAAAGCAAATGCGAGGATTATTTGTTTAAGCATTTTAATGTGGATGTTTCGGAAAAAATACCAACCAAAAAAATGGATGCTATCGCAAACGGCCCGGATATATGGCGGTATTTTGCAAAGCCGAATAAAGTAAGAATGAAAGAAGCCAGAATGGACGAGGAGGAATATACCGTTCATTGCGTAATGCATGTTAATCAAAGTATTGACGACGCTTTTATTTTCTCAAGCGGCAAAAATATGGGCTGCTTTAAGGCTGTAGGTTATCCCGAGGATGTGGGCGAGTTTTATATGCTGGATCAGTACGACGCTTATCTTTGGACGGCGCACGGAAGGTTTCCCACAAATACTCCGGGCTGGTGGGGCGGCGCGCATCCTTTTAATATACTTGACTGGTCTATAGTTCACAACGGTGAAATATCGTCATATGACGCAAACAGAAGATATATAGAGCAATTCGGCTATGTTTGCACTATGCAGACGGATACAGAGGTTATTACATATCTTTTTGACCATCTTATACGTCACCACGGTCTGTCCATTGAAGTAGCGGCGGATGTTCTTGCCGCCCCCGAATGGGATGAAATAGACAGAATGAGCCCCGATGAAAAAGAGTATTTCACAAATCTGCGCTCAATATACAGCGCGGCTCTTGTAAACGGACCTTTTTCGGTTATTTTAGGCTCAAATAAAGGCTTGCTGGCGGTTAATGACAGGCTTAAACTCCGTTCCCTTACCGCTGCCACAAAGGGTACGCGCGCGTATTTCGCATCAGAGGAATCCGCTATAAGAGTTGTGTGCCCGGACCCGGAAAGGGTTTGGTCCGTAAGCGGAGCGGAGCCTGTGTTTGTACCTCTTGAAATTGATGATGAGGAGGGCGGAAAATAATGATAGATTATATACCAAGAAGATTTACCGTTGTGCGTGATAAGGATTTGTGCATTAACTGCGGAATATGTGTTAAGCAGTGCGCTGATGAATGCCATTTTTTCTCACCGAAGGACGGTAAAACGGTTGTTTCAAAATCGGATAACTGTGTTGCCTGCCACAGATGTGTTGCTTTTTGCCCCACAGGCGCGCTCAGAATTGAAAAATATGTGTGTGATTATCGGGAAAATGCAAACTGGACCGCTCAGTATCAGCAGGAAATATGCAGGCAGGCCAATACCGGTTCAACGCTTCTTTCGGCAATGGGAAATCCAAAGCCCTATCCTATTTATTGGGATAAAATGCTTTTAAACGCCTCACAGGTAACAAATCCGTCAATAGATCCTCTTAGGGAGCCTATGGAAATACGCACTATTTTAGGCAGAAAGCCTAAAAAAATAGATGTGTTAAAAAAAGGAAAATCCATCACAAAAATGCCGCCGCAGGTTATGCTTGAAACGCCTATTATGTTTTCGGCAATGTCTTTCGGCGCAATCAGTCTGAACGCTCAAAAAGCGCTTGCAATGGCGGCGAAAGAGCTGGGCACGCTTTTTAACACGGGCGAGGGCGGACTTCACAGCGATTTAAACGATTACAGCGATTACGCCGTTGTTCAGGTGGCGTCGGGCAGATTCGGCGTCCACAAGGGATATTTGGAAAATTCAAAGTTTATAGAAATTAAAATAGGCCAGGGCGCAAAGCCGGGAATAGGAGGCCATCTTCCGGGTGAAAAGGTGAATGTTGAGGTTTCAAACGCGCGTATGATTCCTGTTGGCTCAGACGCGATTTCACCCGCTCCGCACCACGATATTTATTCAATAGAGGATTTGCGCCAGCTGATTTGGTCGCTTAAACAGGCAACAAACGGCGAAAAACCTGTTGCCGTTAAGGTTGCCGCAGTTCACAATGTTGCCGCCATAGTATCCGGCGTTGCAAGAGCCGGAGCGGATATTGTTGTTATTGACGGTTTCAGAGGAGGCACGGGCGCGGCTCCTACCAGAATAAGGGATAATGTGGGCATCCCCATTGAGCTTGCGCTTGCTGCTGCGGATCAAAGGCTAAGGGATGAGGGTATACGCTCAGAGGTATCGCTCGTTGCCGGAGGTTCTTTCAGATGCTCCGCCGATATAGTTAAAGCCGTTGCTCTGGGAGCGGACGCGTGCTATATTGCTTCCGCCGCGCTGATTGCTTTGGGCTGCCATATGTGCCAAACCTGCAACACCGGCAGATGCAACTGGGGAATTGCTACGCAGCGCCCTGAATTAACAAGCAGATTAAAGCCCGAAAGAGAATATAAAAGAGTTGTTAACCTTGTTAACGCCTGGAATCACGAAATTAAAGAAATTATGGGCGGAATGGGAATAAATTCCATTGACTCTCTCCGCGGAAACAGGCTTATGCTCCGCGGAATAGGATTAAATGAAAAAGAACTTGAAATACTGGGCATAAAGCATGCCGGAGAATAACGGAGGCGGAATTATGGTTATTGAAGCAGGGCTTCAGAGATATGAAGCTGTAAATGCAAAAATCAAATCAGAGCTTCAAAAGCACAATAAAGTTACGGTTAAAGATGTAAACGGTCAAAGATATATCGGCTGCGCGCTTGACGCGGGTAAAAAAATTGAAATTCACGGCACTCCGGGAAACGATATGGCATGTTATTTAAACGGCGGTAAAATTGTGGTGTACGGAAATTGCCAGGACGTAGTGGGAAATACTATGAACGGCGGAGAAATAATAGTTTACGGCCACAGCGGCGATGCTATGGGATACGGTATGCGCGACGGTATGATTTTTATTAAAGACAATGTTGCCTGCCGCGGAGGAATACATATGAAGGAATTTGAAAATATGAAGCCGGTATTGGTAATCGGCAGCAGCGCAGGTTCTTTTTTGGGCGAATATATGGCGGGCGGCACTATAGTCCTTTTGGGTCTTAACCTCCAAAAAGGGGAAAAGCTTTTCGGCACTCACTGCGCGTCCGGTATGCACGGCGGCAAAATATTCGTAAGAGGCGAATTTCCGTATGAAAATCTTGCCGCTAATATAAAAGCGGAAGCCTTAACCAGGGAAGATGAAAAAGAGCTTAATTCATATGTAAAAAAATACTGCCGCTATTTTGAAACGGATTATGATGAAATTATGGCAAAGCCTTTCAAAAAGCTTGTTCCGGAAACATCAAGGCCGTATGCGAATTTATACACACCCAATTAACTTTATCAGCAAAACAGAATTTTAATTTATATCGGAGTAATCAAATATGTTCAGCGGTATTCACGAGGAATGCGGAGTTTTCGGCATTTTTGAAAATAAAACAACTTATGTGGCAAGGTCGGCGTATTTAGCGCTTTACGCACTTCAGCACAGAGGGCAGGAAAGCTGTGGAATAGCTGTTAATGATGACGGCGTTTTTTCCCATTACAGGGGCGACGGCCTTGTGCCCGATGTGTTTACAAAGGAACGCCTTAACGGCTTGGGAATGGGAAACGCGGCAATAGGGCATGTACGCTATTCAACAATGGGCGGAAAAAATCCGAATAACATTCAGCCCATTGTTATCCGCCATATTAAGGGTAATCTTGCCGTGGCGCATAACGGAAATCTTGTTAATGCGGCTGAACTCCGCCGCCAGTTTGAGCTTGGCGGGGCAATTTTTCATGGCACATCGGATACGGAATCAATCGCCTATTCAATAGTTTTGGAAAGATTAACCAGCAAAAGCACTGAAGAAGCAATAGAAAAGGTTATGCGCCATCTTAAAGGGGCGTATTCCTGCGTTGTAATGACGGCAACAAAGCTGATCGCTTTCAGAGATCCTATGGGCTTCAGACCGCTGTGCCTCGGCAAAACGGCGAACGGCGCATATGCTGTTGCCTCCGAATCCTGCGCTCTGGATACAATAGGAGCAGAATTTATCCGTGATATTCTGCCAGGTGAAATATTAACTATAAGCGCCTCGGGAATTTCTTCAAATAAAAATAACTGCACAGGCGGCAAAGGCAGCCTGTGCGTGTTTGAATATATTTATTTCGCGCGCCCGGATTCTGTAATAGAGGGTTCTTCGGTTCAGCACGCAAGAATGAAAGCGGGCGAATTTCTTGCAAAGGAAAGCCCCGTAAGCGCGGATGTTGTTATAGGGGTGCCCGATTCCGGGCTGGACGCCGCACTCGGCTATTCAAAGGAAAGCGGCATACCTTACGGAGTTGGGTTTATAAAAAATAAATATATAGGAAGAAGCTTTATTCAGCCCAGCCAGGGGCAGCGTGAGGACGCGGTTAAAATCAAGCTGAACGTAGTTAAAGAAAATATTGCGGGAAAGCGTGTCATAATGATTGACGATTCAATCGTAAGAGGCACCACAAGCGCAAGGATAGTTAATCTTCTGCGTGAGGCTAGAGCTGAAGAGGTGCACGTAAGAATATCGTCGCCGGCATTTAAATACCCCTGCTATTTCGGAACGGATGTGGACAGCAAAGAAAATCTTATTGCCTGTAAATATGATTCCGTTGAAGAAATAACAAAGGTAACAGGTGCGGATTCATTGGCTTATCTTTCGGTAAGCGCCACTCACAGGC
>JAJBVR010000118.1 GCA_020859725.1 Clostridiales bacterium
CAAGATGATTATACATTTTATGCCGTGTCGGGAAGTTGTGTATATAAGCAGGTCGGGCAGTCGGTAACGAATAAGAAATGCAAGAAGAAGATTTTTCTTTTCAAAATGATATGCAGCTAAGTTTATTAAATTCTGTTAATAATGATTATACTCAAGAGGCAATTAAATTATTGGAAAATGAAAAAGTTAACAACCTTGGTAAGCTTTATAAAATTAGCGCGGCTTTAAAATAATTTTGTTGATTATATATTGGAATTAACCGATACACCCGAAAAATTGCAAATCACCAATAAGCATTTGCTTATTGGTGATTTATTTTAATTATTAAAGTTTTGTGTGTTCGTCAAGTGTAAGTTTATATGCGGGTAAAAATTCTGAATTGAAATATTTAACCTCAGGCAAATCTATTTCATCGATAAGCTGTTGCTGCGCTTTAAGCGCCTTTTCAAATTCACGGTTCCCCATTCGCATTTCATTAACGCATTTTATAAACGCGTCAATTCTGTCTGCCGCTTTAACAATTTCCCAAAGCTCCTTATCTTTTTCCTGCTTGTTAAAAAGGGGTGAAAAATCCTCTTTAAATTCATTTGGAAGCATATTTATAAGCCGCTCGCCTGCAAGTGTCTCAATATTTTTATAAACATTTTTAATATCGCTGTTGTAATATTTTACGGGAGTAGGCATATCTCCCGTAATAACCTCGGCTGCGTCATGATAAACGGCAAGCAGCGCGCATCTTTCGCAATTATAATTTTTTTGAAATTTTTTGTTGCCTATAATGCATAAAGCGTGAGCTATTACAGCCACGTTATGGCTGTGCTCGGCGATATTTTCGGAAAAAGCGTTTTGCATAAGCGACCAGCGGTTTATAAATTTCATTCTGCCGATCATTGCAAAAAAATTACTCATTTATTATTCCTTTCCGCCGGAAATTTCTATTCCGAGTTCATCCAGCTGAATGTCGTCAATAACGGACGGAGCTCCGCTCATAAGCTCGCTTGCGTTTTGAACCTTCGGAAATGCCGTAACATCACGCAGGCTGTCTGCGCTGCAAATCAGCATTGCAAGTCTGTCAAGGCCAATTCCCATTCCCCCGTGGGGAGGAGCGGCATATTTATACGCGTTCACAAGAAAGCCGAATTTTGCCGATATTTCTTCTTGGCTCATTCCAAGCAGTTCAAACATTTTGTTTTGAAGTTCGCAGTCCGTAATTCTCATAGAGCCGGATGATAATTCAATGCCGTTTAAAACAAGGTCAAACGCTTCGGCGCGCACCTTTGATTTATCCGTTTCCAAATACGGAATACATTCTTCAAGAGGCATGGTAAACGGATGGTGCATTGCAAGCCATTCGCCGCTTTCTTCATCATATTCAAAAAACGGCATTTCCGTAATCCAAAGGTAATTCCATTTATTTTCAGGTATTATATCAAGTTCTTTTGCAACTTTAAGGCGCAAAGCGCCAACAACGGAAAGCGAAAGGGATGTTCCTCCGCTTACAATGAAAATGCAGTCTCCTTTTTCTGCGCCCAAATCCGAAATAAGAGTATCAAGCTCACCGTTTTTAAGGAATTTTGCAAATGAGCAGTTAGCTGTTTCATCGGCCCATCTGATATAAGCCAATCCGTTAGCTCCTATGCCTTTAACAAAATCAGTTAATTTATCTATTTTCTTTCGGGTGTATTTATCCGCTGAATTTTTTGCAACTATTGCTTTAACACTTCCGCCCGCGCTTAAGGCATTTTTAAAAACAGGAAAATCGGTTGTTTTCGCCCATTCGCTTATATCGTTTATCAGCATATCAAATCTGGTATCAGGTTTGTCAGAGCCGTATTTATTCATAGCGTCTGCAAATGTCATTCGGGGCAGGGGAGAAGCTATGTCAATATCAACGGTTTCTTTCATAAGCTTTTTTATAAAGCCCTCAGCTATATCCATTATATCGCTTGTATCAACAAAACTCATTTCCAAATCTATTTGTGTGAATTCAGGCTGGCGGTCCGCTCTTAAATCTTCGTCTCTGAAGCAGCGTGCAAGCTGTATATATCTGTCAAATCCGGAAATCATAAGAAGCTGCTTGTATATTTGCGGGCTTTGAGGAAGAGCATAAAATTTTCCGTTGTGTATTCTGCTGGGAACCACATAATCGCGTGCTCCCTCAGGGGTTGATTTTATCATCATAGGCGTTTCAATTTCGATAAAATCATTTGCATAAAAATATTCGCGTGCAATTTTCGCTATTTTGTGGCGTGTAATTATATTTTTTGTTAACTTTTCATTTCTAAGGCTCAGATATCGGTATTTAAGTGTTGTTTCATCTCCAACCTCATCTGCTTTTGCAATTTCAAACGGAGGAGTTTCTGACTTTGATATGATTCTCAGTTCATTCACCGTAATCTCAATTTCACCGGTCGGAATATCATTGTTTTTGCTTTCACGCTCTTTAACTGTTCCTGTAACGGCAAGCACATATTCACTGCGAACACTTTGCGCTTTTTTAAAAGTATCTCTGTCAGTAAGGTCATTGAAAGAAAGCTGCACTATTCCCGTTTTGTCTCTTAAATCAATAAAAATCAAATTGCCCAAATCCCTTTGACGCTGCACCCAGCCGAAAAGAGTTACTTCTTTACTTTCGTCCGAAATACGAAGATTACCGCAGTAATCCGTTCTTTTTAATCCTTTAATATTTTCCATAGCTTATTTCTCCGGTGTTTTAATTATTAAGTCCGAAAAGCGAGCCGAAATCAAATTCCTCGCCGTTTATCTTCAGTTCGTCAAGCTGATTTGAAAGTGTAATATTGTAATATCCGCTTACAAAAGTGGCTATTGAAATTTCTGTTTCGGTTCCGTTTTCCATATTTTTTAATTGGGTGATTCCGGATTCGATTTCCTCATCGCCCAAAACAATTATGTATTTCGCGTTAAGCTTATCGGCATGTTTTATTTGTGCTCTGAGCCCTCTGCCGTTTAAATCATAAATGCAGGAATAGCCTTCATCCCGCATATCTTTTGCAATTTCAACCGCTTTTAAAGTTGCTTTTTCTCCCATAGCGGCAATGAATAAATCAGGCGTCGAATCCTTTGGGAATTCACATTTTTGCTCTTCCATAAGAATCATAAGGCGTTCAATGCCAAGACCGAATCCGAGGGACGGCGTTTTTTTGCCGCCCAATTCTTCAATCAATCCGTCATATCTTCCGCCGCCGCACACGGTCCCCTGGGCGCCTATTGAATCCGAAATAAATTCAAACACCGTTTTGGTATAGTAATCAAGGCCTCTTACAATGCGCGGATTTATGTGGTATTCTATATTAAGAGCGCTCAAATATTTTTGAACGCTTTGAAAATGTTCAAGGCATTCATCACAAAGATAATCAAGAACAACCGGAGCGCCGGCGGCTATTTCAGAGCAAATCGGTGATTTGCAGTCTAAAATCCGCATTGGATTTCTTTCAAGGCGTTCCTTGCAGGTATCGCAAAGCTCGTCTTTTCTTGCGCTGAAATATTCCTTAAGCGCCGTATAATATTTTTCTCTGCATGTCGGGCATCCTATTGAATTTATTTCAAGCCTCAGTCCGCTGATTCCTAGCTCATCAAAAAAACTTTTGGCAAGGGAAATTATTTCCGCGTCTGCAAGAGGGGAGGCGGCGCCGAAGCATTCAACTCCGAATTGATGAAATTCACGCAGTCTGCCTGCCTGTGGTTTTTCATATCTGTAACAGGAGGTGAGATAGCAAACCTTCTGCGGCATAGTTTCGTTGCAAAGCCCGTTTTCAAGAAAAGAACGCGCGGCTCCGGCAGTGCCCTCCGGGCGAAGCGTTATACTTCTGCCGCCCTTATCATTAAAAGTATACATTTCTTTTTGAACAACATCAGTTGTGTCCCCTACACCGCGCTGAAATAATTCAGTGTGTTCAAAAACAGGAGTTCGTATTTCTTTGTATCCGAATCTTTCGGCAATATTTATTGCGGTGGATTCTATATATTGATTTTTATATGCATCACTCGGAAGCATATCTTTAGTTCCTTTTATTGCTTTTGTAATAAGTGCCATTATTATCTCCAATCTCATACGGTTATTTGGATTATAAGTTGATTTAAAACGTTTATTTTGATATTTATCGTTATTGATAAAAACAAAAGAATTCCAATTAACAATATCCCGCTAATACATAAACGTATTAACGGGATGTTTTAATAATAGCCGGGCAGAATTATAAGCTTAAGCAAAATTTTAATTTCCCTGCCCTGAACCCGCGCTTTTATTTATGATTTATGGGGATTATAACGCGGATTAACAATTTCACGCCATTCAAAATCACCGCGTTCAACGCCGCGTATAAGCGCCTCTCCCGTTGCAATATTTGTTGCAAACGGAATATTGTGAACATCACAGAGCCTTAACAAATCACTGTCGCTCGGTTCATGCGGTTTTGGGCTCAGCGGATCTCTGAAGAAAATTAAAAGGTCAATTTCGTTGCAGGCTATTCTGCTTGCAATTTGCTGACCGCCGCCCTGGCTTCCGGCAAGAAAACAGTTGATTTTAAGCCCTGTTGCATCGTGCACTAATTTTCCCGTTGTTCCTGTTGCACATAAATCGTGGCGGCTCATAATTCCGCAGTACGCAATGCAAAACTGAACAAGCAGTTCCTTTTTAGCATCATGCGCAATAAGTGCTATATTCATAAATTACCTCTCTTTATATAATAAATTAAAACATTAAAAA